>PMSP01000380.1 GCA_003168315.1 Opitutaceae bacterium | reverse complement strand
ACCAGCGTCGCCGACGAGAGCAACTGCCCGACGTCAAAGTCGGTCGTCATAACGGTAAAGACCTCGGCCGACCAGCTCCACTTCGGCTCGGACGAGGCACAGGCCTGATCCCAACCCCATGAATGGCAAAACCATCACATACTGGATAACCACGGCTGTTGTCACCGCCTTCATGGCGTACAATGCCTACGCCTACCTGACCCATGATCCCAAGATGATGGCGGCCTTCGCCAGCCTCGGGTACCCGCCTTACTTCCCCAACATCCTGGCCACGGCGAAGATCCTTGGGATACTCGCGCTCTTGGTACCCGGGGCGATCCGCTTGAAGGAGTGGGCCTATGCCGGGTTCACGTTCACCTTCGTGGGCGCCCTCTGCTCCCACCTGGCATCGGGGCAACAGAAGGAGGCCATCATGCCGCTCGTGATGCTCGTCGTCCTGGCCGTTTCGTACCTGCTGCGACCGCCCGGCCGGCGCCTGGTGGAGGCGCCGCAGCACAATCCCTGAACTCCTCCCTACCTCAGGCCGAGGATGTTGAAGACGATGTAGAAGCCGGAGGCGAAGAGCACCGCGCCAAGGAACATGCAGACCGGCAGCGTGAGCACCCACGCGAGCAGCAGGTTGCGCAAGGTCTGGGTCTGGAGCCCGGAGTGGTTGGCCGCCATCGCGCCTGCCACGCCGGACGACAGGACGTGGGTCGTGCTGACCGGGAGGCCGTAATAGTCGGCGGCGCCGATCGTTGCCATCGCCACGAGCTCGGCGGAAGCCCCCTGCGCGTAGGTGAGATGCGACTTGCCGATCTTCTCGCCGACCNNTCCGCTTCCAGCCGATCATGGTCCCAAGCCCGAGCGCTAGGGCCACCGAGACCTTGACCCAGACCGGGATGTACTTGGTCAGCTTGTCCGCGTCGGACTTGTAGTGGGTGCAGACCTGCTGGCCCTTGGGATCCGCGAAGGCGTGCGTCTTCGCGAGCTTCGCGATTGATTCCCCGACGAGGTAAAGGTTTGTCCGCAGGACGCGGCGGTCGGCCTGGGGGAGATCCGAGAACTTGCTGACGCCCTCGAGCTTCGCCGAGATGGCATCGTTAACCGCGACGACCGCCGGGATCGTCATCGGCGTCTGCTTGCCGCTGCTCTTCAGGAATGCCGATATCTCGGCCGGCGCGTCCGCCGGCGCGGCCGGCGCAGGCGCCGCAGCCGCCTCCGCCTGGAGCGCCGCCGTCGCCTGGCGCGACTCGGCCGCGATCTGGCGGATGACCGCGGAGTCCGCGCTCATCTTGAGCGCGAAGGCGCCGGGCACGACGCCGATCATGATCAGCATGATGAGCCCCATTCCCTTCTGCCCGTCGTTCGATCCGTGCGCAAAGCTGACGCCCGTGCAGGTAAGGACGAGCGTTCCCCGGATCCACCACGGGGGGGCCTTGCCCTTCTCGGGCGCCTTGTAGAGGTCGGGATTCTTGATCAACGCCTTGCAGAGAAGCAGCAGGAGCGCCGCGCAGGTGAAGCCGACCAGCGGGGAAAGAATGAACGAGAGCCCGATGTACTTCGCCTGCGCCCAATTGACGCCCTCGCCGAAGACGTGGCCGGGCGCCATCAGGGAATTCGCGAGGCCGACCCCCAAGATGGCGCCGATCAGCGAGTGGGAGCTGGAGGCCGGGAGGCCGAGGTACCATGTGCCGAGGTTCCAGATGATGGCCGAGAGGAGGAGCGCGAAGACCATGGCGAAGCCCGCGCCTGAGCCGATGTTGATCACGAGCTCGACGGGGAGAAGGCTAACGATCCCGTAGGCGACCGCCCCGGTCGACGTCAGCACGCCGATCAGGTTCCAGATGCCGGACCAGACGACGGCCACGTAGGGCCTGAGCGAGTTCGTGTAGATGACGGTCGCCACCGCGTTTGCCGTGTCGTGGAACCCGTTGACGAATTCGAAGCTCAGCGCGAGCGCCAGAGCGAGAAACAGGAAAGCTGCAGAGCCCGTTGTGAGAACTTCGCCCCAGAGGTGCATCGCCAAGCTTATAGGCTCCCAATGAACCGAAACCGCGGCGGTCCTGTTACGCTCTAGTGACAACGGGAACCCCGACCGGAACGCGCGAATTGAAGCAGTTTTCCAGACCTTAACGAAACCGCCGCAGTGGCGACATGAGGCGGGTGCAGCCTGCGAAGGGCCCCGACTCCGGGGCTTTCGATAAACCTCAACCACAGATAACACGTCCCATCAAAAAAAGATCGATCACCACAGGCACGCGGCGCAGCACCATGAGCACGCCGCAAGGCACCACCATTTCGCCGCCGAGGCGCACACAGCCGGACACCACGAGAAGGCGGCGCACCATGCGCATGTCGCCCGGGCCCACCACCTCCACGCTGAGCACCACGGCGACGAGGCGGGCAAGCTGCATGCCGAGCACCACGACGAGGGCAGCCACGAGCTGGCAGCGCACGCCACCGGCGGCTGAGCCTCTTCAGCGCCCAAGGACCCGCCCTTCGCAAAAAAGGGCGGGTTTTTTGTTGCCTGCCGGCCGGCCTCGAGGGGTTCGCTAAGGGATAAACTTGAGTCTTGGCCGATCGGGCCCAATACCATGGCTCCTTATGGCGCGAGGCCGGATGCTTTTCCCGATCTAACCGGTTTCCCCATCCCCGATGTTCCGATGAGTTCCCCCTATGCGACCCAGGCGCCGTCGGCCCAGCAGACGCTCGACCTTTTCAAGGGCAAGTGGGCGTCCCGGATGCCCGGCTCCCTCGGCAATGTCGAGGCCGGGCACGCAGCGCTCTTCGAGGACCCGCGGGTCGACTGGGCCGCTGCCAAGCTCGGCGAACTCGGGATCGCGGTGGCTGACAGCACGGTCCTCGAGGTGGGACCCCTCGAGGGCGGGCATACCCACGGCCTCATTCGCCTCGGCGCCAAGTCCGTCACGGCCGTGGAGGCGCACCCGGAGGCCTACCTGAAATGCCTGCTCGTCAAGGAGCTCCTCGGCATCGAGCGGGTCAACTTCCTGTACGGGGACGCGGTCCCCTTCCTGCGCGCGATCGGCCACGACTACGACGTCGGATTCGCCTGCGGCTTCCTCTACCACATGGCGAACCCGGTCGAGTTCCTCGAGCTCCTGTGCAGGAGGACGCGGGCGGTGTTCCTCTGGACGGTCTATTGGGACGAGAAGTTCAACGCGGCGAACCCCGGCAGCGCCGCGGGGACGTCCGGCGTCAGCGAGCATGAGCACGCCGGCCTGCGGCACACGCTCCATCGGCACGACTACGGCGGGGGGATCAACTACGGGAAGTTCTGGGGGGGCCCCGAGGCGCACGCGAACTGGATGGAGAAGGACGATATCCTCGGGGCGCTCGCGCACTTCGGTTTCGGGCGGCAGATAGTCGAGCTTGAGGCGAATCCGAACGGGTCGGCGCTCCGGCTGGTCGCCGCCCGCTGAACGGTGTTGATCGGCCGCGCCCGGCCACCCAGCCTTGCGCATGGCACGCTCAAATTACGACGATGAGATCATCGTCTCCTGGATCGAATTGCACCGCGACGCTAGGTACCTGTCGGAGTACCTCCATGCGAAGGGGAACTGGAAGGGAATAATCGCCGTCACCCGGGGCGGCCTGATCCCCGCGGCGCTCGTGGCCCGCGAGCTCGACATTCGCCTGGTGGACACGATCTGCGTCACCAGCTATGCCAAGGGCGCCGCCGGCGACGCGGACCAGGTGAGGAGCGAGGTGAAGCTCCTGAAGGGCGTCGAGGGGGACGGCGACGGCTACCTCCTGATCGACGACCTGGTCGACTCGGGCCGGACGGCCCAGATGGTGCGCCAGCTCCTCCCGAAGGCCCATTTCGCGACCCTCTACGCGAAGCCCGCGGGGCGCCCCATCGTGGACACCTGCGTGAAGGAGTTTAAGCAGAACAAGTGGATCTTCTTCCCCTGGGACATCGAGTACAAGTTCGCGCTCCCGATCAAGGATGGCGGGCGCACCGCCGCCGGCCCGGGCTGACGCCGCCCGGCTCAGGCGATCGAACCCAGGTCGCCCGACGGCGGGAAGTTCCAGAGCGCGATCACGGGCTCGGAGGGGCTCGCATGCTCGTACGAGAGGATGCCCACGGTCGCCGGGTCCAGGAGCAGCCTCTCGGCGTCCCCCACCGTCAGGCGCGTCCAGCGCGCGGCAAGCACGCGCCCAAAATGGCCGTGCGAGAATAGGGCTATGTCGCCGTCAAGCCCGCGGAGGCGCGCGACCAGCCGGTCGGCGCGGTCGGAAACCTGCGAGGGGGATTCCCCCCCGGGACAGCCGTCCCGGAAGAGGTTCCAGCCGGGGCGCTCCTTGAGGATATCGGTCGTGCGAAGCCCCTCGTAGTCCCCGTAGTCCCACTCGGCGAGGTCCGGGTCGGTCGCGGGCCCGGCGCCCAGCCCCGCCAGCTCGCATGTGCGCAGGGCGCGCTGCCTCGGGCTCGAGAGGACGTGGCTGAACGCAATCGGGGCGAGGCGCGGCGCAAGCTTCCTCGCGCTTGACTCGCCCTCCTCGCAAAGGGGGATTTCCGTGCGGCCGGTGTGCCGGCCGCCTTTCGACCAGGCGGTGTCGCCGTGGCGGATGAAGAAGATCCTCTGGAGCATCCGACCAGCCTAGGCTGCCGGGGGGGACACGGTCCACCTCCAGTTGCGGATTTCCGGCATATCCTGCCCGTTCGCGTCGATGTACTGCCTGTGCTCCACCAGCTTGTCCCAGAGGATTTGCTTCAGCCGTGAGCCCGCGTCGCCCGTCTGCGGGAGGCGGTCGATCGTGTCCATCACCAGGTGAAAGCGGTCCATGTCGTTCAGGACCGTCATGTCGAAGGGCGTCGTTATGGTCCCTTCCTCCTTGTAGCCCCGCACGTGGAAGTTGTCGTGGTTCGTGCGCCGGTAGGTCAGCCGGTGG
>PMSP01000341.1 GCA_003168315.1 Opitutaceae bacterium | reverse complement strand
ATCAGCAGAATGATGCCGATGAGCGCGATGATCGACAGATCGAAGTGAAAGAGCATGAGCATCAGCAGCGCCCCAACGCCTGCTGAGGGCAGCGTCGAGAGTATGGTCAGCGGATGGATGTAGCTCTCATACAGCACTCCCAGCACGATGTACACCGTGACCAGAGCCGCCAGAATCAGGATCCACTCATTGGCCAGCGAGGCTTGAAACGCCGCCGCGGTGCCCTGGAACGTCGCCTGAATACTGGGCGGAATATCGACCTCTTTTTTCGCCGCATTGATCGCGTCGACGGCGTTTCCGATCGATGCTCCCGGTGCGAGGTTGAAAGACAACGTCACCACCGGGAACTGGCCCTGATGATTGATGGAGAGCGGTTCAGCCACTCGTTCGACATGAGTGAAGGCGCTTAAGGGAATGGCAGCGGAAGCCGCGGTGGTGGTGGCTGCATTTGCGGTTGAAGTTGTACCATTCGAGCCCACTCCCGACTGAATGGCATTCGACGGCGCGCTGAGGACCGCCGCGGAGGGAGTATAGGCCACGCTGGTCGTTGTCGAATTCGAACCGGCGGACGAGGATCCGGAAGATGCAAACGAAGAGGATGCCCCTGGACCGGAGCCTCCGGCAGAAGCGGTGGTTTGGATGTATAAGTCCTGCAGCTTGGAGGGATTCTTTTGGTAGGCCGGATCGGTTTCAAGGATGACGTGGTATTGATTCAACTGCGTGTACATGGTGCTGATCTGGCGTTGTCCAAACGCATCGTAGAGCGTGTTGTCGATGGTATCCGGAGCGATGCCAAGGCGCGATGCGGTCACCCGATCGACAACCAGAGAGACTGCCAACCCGCCGGTCTGCTGATCCGTGGCCACGTCGGCAAGCTGAGGCAACTTCTTCATCTTGTCCACCAGCTTGCCGGTCCACTCGTTCAGCTCGTTCAGATTGGGGTCCTCCAGCGTGTACTGGTACTGGGTGCGGCTCACGCGGTCGTCCACGGTGCTGTCCTGCACCGGCTGCATGTAGAGGCTGACCCCGTCGACCTTCGCCAGCGCCTTCTTCAGGCTGCGGATGACATCGGAGGCCCCCTTGCGCTTGTTGAGCGGCTTCAGGTTGATCTGAATGCGGCCGCTGTTGAGTGTCGTGTTTGTCCCGTCCACGCCGATGAAGGACGAGATGCTCTCGACCCCAGGGTCCTTTAGGATCGTGGCGGCAAGCTGCTGCTGCAGCTGCGCCATCTTGGTGAAGGAGACGTCCTGGTCCGCCTCGGTGACGCCCTGTATCTCGCCCGTGTCCTGCACGGGGAAAAACCCCTTCGGGACGACGACGTAGAGGAGACCCGTGACAATGAGCGTCCCAATGGCGACAAGCAGCGTCAGGGTCCTGTGCTCCAGCACCCAGTCGAGCGTGCGCCCGTAGAAGGCGATCGTCTTCTCGAACATCTCCTCGGAGACCTTGTAGAACCTGCCCTCCTTGTTCTTGTCGCGGTGCTTGAGGAGCCTGGCGCAGAGCATCGGCGTGAGCGTGAGCGACACCACCGCCGAGATGAGGATCGTCACGCTCAGAGTGATCGCAAACTCCCGGAAGAGGCGGCCGGTTATGTCCCCCATGAAAAGCAGCGGAATCAGGACTGCGATCAGTGACACCGTCAGCGACATGATCGTGAACCCGATCTGCTCGGCGCCCTTGAGCGCCGCCGCCAGCGGCGCCTCGCCCTGCTCCACGTAGCGCGAGATGTTCTCGATCATCACGATCGCGTCATCGACCACGAAGCCGGTCGAGATCGTTAGCGCCATCAGCGTCAGGTTGTTGAGGCTGAAGCCTAGCGCGTACATGGCCCCAAAGGTCCCGACGAGCGAGAGCGGGACCGCGATGCTGGGGATGATCGTCGCAGCGAACGTGCGCAGGAAGACGAATATGACCGCGACGACCAGGGCGATGCAGAGGAGGAGCTCGAACTCGACGTCCGACACCGAGGCGCGCACGGTCGTCGTCCGGTCCGTGAGGACGGCGACGCTGATCGCGGGCGGAATCGTCGCCTTCAGCTTGGGCAGCAGCGCCTTGATGCGGTCGACGACGTCGATGATATTCGCCCCGGGCTGCCTCTGGATATTGACGATCACGGCCGGCACGCTGTTCATCCACGCCGATTCCTCGGAATTCTCGACGCCGTCGACCACCTTGGCGACGTCCGTAAGCATGATGGGGCTCCCGTTCCTGTAGGTGAGGACGAGCTTCTTGTAGTCGGCGCTGGTCGTGATCTGGTCGTTTGCGCCGATCTGGTAGCTCTGCTGCGGGCCATCGAAGCTTCCCTTGGCCGCGTCGACGCTCGCCGCGACGAGCGCCGCCCGCACGTCCTCCAGGTTGAGTCCGTAGGAGGCGAGCTGGGTCGGGTTCACCTGGATCCGGACCGCCGGCTTCTGGCCGCCGCTTATCGTCACGGCGCCCACCCCGGGCAACTGGGATATCTTCTCCGCGAGCCGCGTGTCCGTGTAATCCTCGACCTGGGCGAGCGGGATCGACTTGGAGGTGAGGGCGAGCGTTAGGATCGGAGCGTCGGCCGGGTTCACCTTGCTGTAGACGGGGGGCATCGGCAGCTGCGCCGGCAGGAAGTTCTGGGCGGCGTTGATGGCCTCCTGCACGTCCTGCTCGGCGACGTCGATGTCGAGGCTCAGGTTGAACTGGAGCGTGATGACGGACGCCCCCTCCGAGCTCGACGAGAGCATCTGGTTCAGGCCCGGCACCTCGCCGAGCTGCCTCTCGAGGGGCGCGGTGACCGCAGAGGCGACGACGTCCGGGCTCGCCCCGGGATAGAAGGTCATGACCTGCATCGTCGGGTAGTCGACCTCGGGAAGTGCCGCGATCGGTAGCTCACGGAAGCCGATTATCCCGATCAGGAGAATCGCCGCCATCAGGAGCGACGTCGCGATCGGCCGCTGAATGAACGGGCGGGACGGATTCATCCTGACTTCGGAGCACTGTCCCCGCCGTCCTTGGGCTGCTGCGCCTTCGGGACGCTGTTCGCGCCGCCTTTGTCCCCGGGCTTGCGGACGACGATCTTGGTCCCGCCCTGCAGCTTGTCGAAGCCGTCCGTCACCAGCTGGTCGCCCTCCTTGACGCCCGTGACCGCGGATGTGTCGCCCTCAGTGGTCTGGATCTTGACGTCGGTCGACTTGATTGTGCTGTCGGGCTGGATGACGTAGACGAAGGCCTCGTCACCGTTGCGCTGGATGGCGGCCTCCGGGACGAGGTCGACGTTGGTGAGCGTCTTCACGAGGAGGCGCGCGTTCACGAACTGGTTCGGAAAGAGCTCGTTCTTCGTGTTCGGGAATGTGGCCCTTGCCCGGACGGTGCCCGTCGTCGTGTTGATCTGGTTGTCGATGGTGAGGAGCGTGCCGTCCGCGATCTGCTTCATCTTTGTCCGGTCAAGCGCCAGTACCGGCAACTTGCGGCCGGTTGCCATCTGCTCCGTCACCTCGGGGAGGTCGTCCTCGGCGATTGTGAAAATGACCGTGATCGGCTGGAGCTGGGTGATCGTTGCAAGACCCGTCGTCCCGTCGGCCGGCACGATGTTGCCCGGGTCGATGGAACGCAGCCCCACCCTCCCGTCGATCGGCGAGGTGATCTGCGTGTAGTCCACGTTGACCTGGGCCGCCGCGAGGTTCCCCTCGTCCAACTGGACGACGCCGGCGTCCTGGTCCACCAGCGCCTGCTGCGTCGCCAGCTGCTGCTCGGGGATGGCATGCTGCTGGAATGCGTTCTGGTACCGGGTCAAGTCCAGGTGGGCGTTCTTCAGCATCGCCTCATCGCGCGCGAGTTGGCCCTGCGCCTGGACAACGAGGGCCTGGTAGGGCCTCGGGTCTATGACCGCAAGGAGGTCGTCCTTCTTGACCATCTGGCCCTCGGTGAAGCGGACCTCGGTGAGCTCGCCTGCGACCCTGCTGGCCACTGTCACCGTGTTAACGGGCGTGACCGTCCCCAATGCGTCCAGATAGACGTCAATGTTTCCGACCTTGACGGGCACCGCGGAGACCGGGACAGGGGGCGGCGCGGGCGGCTTCGCCTTTGGCTTCGAGAACAGGTGGATCAGGAGCCACGCGGCCAGAACGACCCCGACCAGGGCGATCGTTATGAAGACCCAGTGCCTCCTGACCTTCGAGCGGGTCTGCGAGCCGTGTTTCTCGTCTTTTTTCGGACCCGTCTTGGATTCCTGTTCGTTCATAAGATTTCGTTAAGTGCTCCCAATAAGGGTGGTTCCGAGACAGACGCTTGGGCTAACCCGTCGTTCCGAATTAAGGCAGGATTTATTCGAAAACGGCGCCGACCGGACCCCCAACTTTCAGGAAATCCCCGAAACGGCGTTTGTCGAGGCAACACCTGCAGGCGTAAGAGCATGTCCTGCAAGGGATGCCGGCATGCCGACCGAAGACCCCTGCCGGGCTCCGCTTCACCTCCGGGCCGAAGGCCAATTGGCATTGTGGGGGGAGGGACGGCCGCCAACGGTTCTTGGCGCATGCGCCATTGCCCCCTATCCCGCGCCGAGCTCCCGTCGGACACGGAGCGCCTTGCGCGCTACCTGATCGGAAAGACGATCGTCCACGAGGCGCCCCAGGGCAGGATGAGCGGGAGGATCGTGGAAACCGAGGCCTATGTGGTGGGCGACGCGGCAGCCCATTCTTTCCGGGGGCTGACGCCGCGCAACCGCTCATTGTTCCTGGAAAGAGGGCATGCCTACGTCTACTTCATCTACGGCAACTGGTATTCGCTTAACGTCTCGGGCGAGCGGGAGGGGGTCGGGGCCGGCGTTCTCCTTCGGGCGCTCGAACCACTGGAAGGCGTCGAACTCATGCAGGCGCTCAGGCCCAAGGCCGAAATTCACAGACTCGCTTCCGGCCCGGGATGCCTCGCGACGGCCCTTGCGATCGACCGAAGTCTCGACGGCGTGGACCTGTGCGCCCCAGGGCCGCTCTGGCTCGCGGGGCCGGCAACGCGAACCGGAAGCATCTCCGTCGGGGTCAGCACAAGAATCGGCCTCACCAAGGAGGCTCATCGCCTTCTAAGGTTCTATTTGCACGAGAGCCCTTCAGTGAGCGGGCCAAGGAGGCTACGATCCTGAACGCGCCTTGCTTCTCAGAACGGAGGGCCCGCATCGGGCATCCAGTCCGCGCTTGAAATCACCCGCCGGGCGGATCGTTGAATTGATCCGCGCTCCTAACCCAACGCCTAACCGTGCAGGTGGTGCATGATCGCTATCGCTATGCCGCCTATCACAAAAAACAAGGCGACACCGACGACCATCCCGATGTTAACCTTGGTCGTCTTTTTTGCCGGCTGTATGATCGGTTGCGGATCGTTTTTGTCGAAGCCCATGGTATTGGAGGGTTGAGGCAGTCATTGGGTGCAGGGGTGATGGGCCTACCAGTCCCCCGGGGGAATCCGGCGCACCCAGCATTAGTAGCTTCCCCAAGGTGCCGGTTCCCGGCTTCCCCCGAAGGGTTAGAAGAAAGCGTGGTTTGGGCGATTCCAACCCTGCACTTGGCTGTCTCAGGGACGACAGCGTCATCGCGGCCGAATCCATCCGGGTTCAGATGCTCGGGCTCGCGAGCCCCGACGTCGAACTCTTCGGATTTGGCCGCAGGTAGCGGCCTTCAGCGGGTGCCGGTTGGGTTGGAGGCCGCCGCCCTGGCGCCCTTCGAGCGCATCGGCGTCTCCTTGCCCGAAGCCACAGTCTCCTGCGGAAGGTGCTCCCGCTCCCTGCGGATGGTCGAGTAGACCCACGTGAACTCGGCTCCGAAGAGGAATATCTGGGCGGAGTAATAGACCCAGAGGAGGAAGACGGCAAGGGAGCCTATCTTTCCGAAGTGCGAGACCACGATGCTGTGTCCGAGGTAGATGCCGATCACCTGCTTGCCCACCATGAACAGCATCGCCGTGGTGCAGGCGCCCATCCAGATATCGTGCCACATGACCTTCTTCTGGGGGATCAGCTTGTAGAGAATCGCGAACGTGGCGGTCGTGAGGGCGAAGCCCAGGGCAAAGGTGATGAGCTGGGCGAAGGGCTGCCATCCCTCGAACATGGGCCCCCACCACTTGCCCAGCCCGGAAAACGCGGCCGAGAGGACGAGCGAGACCAGCATCAGGAACGCTATGGCCAGGATCATCCCGAACGAGAGGAGGCGCGCCCGCACGAGGGCGAAAAAGCCGCCCTTCCTGGAGCTCCGGGGCGCCCGGAATATCCTGTTGAGGGAGTCCTGGAGCTCGTTGAACACCGACGTCGCCCCAATCAGGAAGACGACGATGCCGACCCCCGCCACCATGGAGCGTCGCACCGGCCCGCTATTGGCGCTCGTGAGCAGGTCCTGGATGGCCTGTGCCCCCTGGGGCCCCATCAGGTCCGCCAGCTGGGCGACGATCTCGCCCCTCGCCGCCAGGTTGCCCATGAAATAGCCCGAGACTGCGATGACGATCAGCACAAGCGGGGTGATCGAGAACATCGTGTAGAAAGCGAGAGCGGCGCCCATGCTCGGTGCATAGTCGTCCCTCCAGGACACGACCGTCCTTGAGAGGAGCTGCCACGCCTGGTGGCTGCGCAGCCTCATACTGCGGCTAGATAAACTCTGGTCCACCATGGGAATGACCGATGCTTGGCGCACCCGGTTCCCTTTCGGTGGACGGAAGGCGATTCCCCGCGGTTTTTACTATTTTTGGGGCCCGACTCGGGAACGACCGGTCGTGGGCGGATACTGAGGGTAAGCCGGATGAATTCCCCAGTTGAAACAGGCAGGACTGCCCCTCCCCGCCGGCGTATGCACTGGACGCGCCGGACCCTCATTGTCGTCCTATCGTTTGTCGCCATCCTCCTCATCGCGCGCCTTTTCGCGCCCCTTGTGGTCAGGTACGCCCTTAACCGCAGGCTGCATGAGATCCCCGGTTATTCCGGCACGGTCTCTAGCGTCGTCCTGCGCCTCTGGCGGGGATCCTACCGCATCGACGGGATGAGGATCGTCAAGAGCAACGGCAAGGTCTCCGAGCCCTTCTTCGCCGCGGACCGGATCGACTTCTCCGTCGCCTGGCGGGACGTGCTCCGCGGAAGATTGGTCAGCGACATCTACGTGACGGACGGGCGTCTGGTCTTTCTGCGCGGCCCGACCGAGGCGACGAGCCAGCTCTCGGCCGACCACCGCTGGCAGGACGCCATCAACGACATCTTCCCGATCGACATCGCGCATCTCGAGATAAAGGGGGGCATCATCCGCTTTGTCGACACGACGCGGGAGCCGCGCGTGGATGTCGCGATCCAGGACATTGAGGTCATAGCCACGGGCCTGCGCAACCGCCCGGCGGGAAACGGCGAAGTCTTTCCGGCAAAGATTGATGTCTCGGGCCGATCGCTCGGGAACGGCCAATTGCGCCTGCACGCGAAATTGGAGCCCCTGGCCGATCAGACTCACTTCGAACTGGCCGTTGAATTGAAAAAGGTCTCGCTGCCGGCCCTGAACGATCTGCTCAGGGCCTACGCCGGCATCGACGCGTCGCGGGGCGAGTTCGAGATGTTCGGGCAAATGGCGATGCAGAAGGGGCACTACGAGGGCTACGTGAAGCCGTTCCTAAACCACGTCGACTTCAAGAATTTTGACAATGACAAGAAAAACATCGGGGAGCGCGTATGGAAGGGCGCCGCGGTCGCCGTGCTCGAGCTGTTCCGCAACAGCGAGACCAAGCAGCTGGCCACTCGGGTTCCGTTCTCAGGCGATGCGCAGGGCCTGGATGTGAAGACGCTGCGGACCATCGTCAACGGCCTGCACAATGGCTTCGTCAAGGCCCTGTCGCACGGCTTCGAGGGGACGACCCATCCCGACAATGCGAATTCCAAGTTGCCGCCCATGTCCCCCGCCGGTCCCATGCCAATCGCCGAAGCTACGCCGCCCTGAGGGTCTCCACGTCCCTCCGGGCCCTCCACTGGCCCGCCTATGACGGTTTAGGATCGGAAGCAGATTCTGGGCGTCTACTTCAGCCAGCGCCCGAGCCAATCCCGGATTTGGCCATACCAGAAAACCGAGTTCTGCGGGTGCAGCACCCAATGGTTCTCGTCGGGAAAATAGACCAGCCGAGAGGGCACATTCTGGGCCTGAAGAGCCGCGTAGAATTCGAGGCCCTGGTCG
>PMSP01000150.1 GCA_003168315.1 Opitutaceae bacterium | reverse complement strand
CGTGGTCACTTTGACGCGCTTCTGTGCGGCCGGCGCCAAGCCGGGCATGGTCCAGAACATGGTGTACGCCCGCTCGCTCCACCCGATCGACGAGCACCTGTCCCATGTCCATTTCGTCCAGGAGGGATTCCCCTTCGGCTTTGAGCTGATCGATTTCCAGCTCCATGTGTACAACCGGGGAGAGGAGATCGCGACCAACGTCGCGGCCAACCGCGTGGAGCTGACCCGCGAGGAGGCCTTCGAGTACGTGAAGATCGAGTACATGGGCGCGCACCCGAAGGACACGCTGCCCGCGTCGGCCGCCATGGGAAAGCTCCCCTCCGACCTGCCGTCCCTGCTGGCGAAGGGGAGATACGCCGGGTCCTTCTACGTGAAGGTGTCCCCGGACGGCCTGTCGAACGGGGCCTACTCCGATCCGGCCTGCACGAGGAAGATCGACGACCCCTACCTGGACTCAGTCGTGACGAAGATCCGTTTCAAGCCGGCGCTCAGGAATGGAAAGCCCGTGGACGGAACCGCGGCGTTGAACCTGAACAAGCTGACGATCTAGGCGCCGCCCGCTCCGAGCGGTCAGACGACGCCGGGAACGAGCGCCTTGACCTCCCTGCGATATCGCCCGTATTCCGCGCCGAACTCCTCGGTGAGCCAGCGCTCCTCGAGCCGCAGTTTTCGCCACAGGGTCTCGACGGCGATGAGGACCGCCAGGACGCCCCGGCCCCTGTCGACGGCGACTGCCGTGCCGGTCATGGCGAGGAGAAGCCCGGTGTAGATAGGATGGCGCACCAGCGCGTAGGGCCCGGTGCGGATCAGGCGATGGCCGGGCTTCAGCGTGACATGCCCGCTCCAGTTCCGGCCGATGTGCACCCGGGCCCAAAATGCGAAGCCGATCCCGAGCAGGAGAAGGAAGGCCCCCGTCCAGAAAAGCCCCTCTGTCCGCGGCACCAGTTCGCGGCCCAGCCAACCGTAGCCCAGCTGCGGGAACCAGAGGAGCGCGAACGCGAAGATGAGCTCCGACTGGTGAAGCAGGCGGGCAAACGGGGTCTGCACCCGCTTCGGGGCGCTCGCCGTGAAGCTCGTCACATACCAGCACACGGCCCAGGTCCACCAGACCGCTTGAAACAGGTAATCGTGCAGGTAGCGCATGCGAGGGTCCCGGCACAATGCCAGGCGCCGCACGCCCGGCAAGCCGGCTGGGGGCCCTCGCGACTGCTATTTCCCAGGTACCGGTCCCAGCGACTTCACGGGACCCACGGCGACATGGCCCGCGGGAATCGGCTTCTGGACGAGGCCATGGCTGTCCTGTCCGAAGTATTGCGCGGCGACCTGCGCCATCCGGGGCAGGTCCTTCCCGAAGTCGTGGCGGCGCTGCGAAAGGCTGAAGCGTGTCTCCCAGAGAAGCCTGACCTTCTTCCCCTTCCAAGCCGCCGAGAAGTCGTAAGCCTGGAGGATGACGAAGTAGCGGTCGTCCTTGACCGCGTCGATGACGCCCGAGTGCACCTCCTTGAGTATGTTCGAGCGGATGGAATTGCCGAAGCCGTCCCCGAACATCCCCTCCGAGTCGAATCCCAGGAGCTCCGCGTTGCCGGAATCGATCTTGTCCTGGTCGGGCCCGTACAGGATCGACTTGATCTGGGACCCCGCGAAGGCGTTGGTGCCGATCGTCCGGCCCCAGAATATGACGATCAGCAGGTCCGCCAGCCTGGGTTCGCCGGTCGGCAGGTATTTCTCAGTGGCGAGGGGCCCCTCGATCATCTTGGCCAGCGCCGCAAAGGTGATGTTGTCGACCGTGTCGTCCCGCGTGAAGTCGGCGTCCGACTGCTCGAGGACCCCCGGGTAGCGGGTCATGAAGCCTCCGATCCCCAGGCCATAGTGCTCGGGCCTGAGGGAGCCGTCCGGCAAGGTCGCGCGCTTGTAGCCGTGGAACACCTTCGAGGAGACGGCGGTGAGTTCGTCGCTGGGGGCCGGCGGCTCCTCAGCGGCGGCGGTCCCATGCAACGCGACGACTGCCGCCAGGCCCAACAGGAGGAATGCAGCCGCCCCCTTCGTTCGTGAGATGTTCATGGGGCTTTGCACAACCGATGCCTGCTCATCCTGTGCCGCGCCGGCGCGTTTACAGTCAAAATATTGTACCCGAGTCGCTTAGGATTTTCCGAGCCAGGGCCATGCCGCAGGGTCGGGGCGCCTTGGGCGCCAGGCGCAATTTTTCCACGCCTTTGGCCGGCGGCAATGGGCCTGGCGTCCCAATCCGATATTCGCGGGCCAAGCTGCAATCCCATCCTTGGACTACGATCAAGGGGGCGGACGGGCTGCACGCAAATGACACTCCGCCCAACCCGAGCGATCCCGCGGCCAATCCGCAAAGATCGACCCGATCCCGCGCGGCGTGACAGGACGGGTTCGCCCCGAATCCGTGAGCGCGAGGCTCCGGTGGCCGATCTTTGCCCGCCAAGGCGATACAAAGATAATTTACACTTTCAGCAGAACCGCACCCGTACCCTCCAGTCTTAAGGGTTAAGTTGCTTCCTGAAAACAATGTAACGGGTTTTGGTAAAAGACATTAACGTGACGGAAGTCGTTGGAAAATCCTCCCGCAAATTTCCTGCAACAATCTGCCAGCTAGCGGAATAAAGCGGACTAAGTGTTTATTCCACTGGCAGACGCGCGAGAAGCGTTAGAGAAAGGAGCCTACAAAGCCGCGTTGGTTCCAGCCGACGCGGCTGGCCATTGGCCGCCCAAATTATGAACAAGTCATCTCCCTCAACAGAATCGCCGACACCCCCCGCCGGCCCATGGATCCTGGTTGTCGACGACGAGCCGTCCATGCGGCTGCTGATCGAGGTCATCCTGCGCGCCCAGAACTGGACCGTCGTCTCCGCCGAAGGCGGCGAAGACGCCCTGGAGGCGCTGAAGACCCACGCCCATCCCCCCGCGCTCGTCATCTGCGACGTGCTCATGCCCGGGGTCGACGGCCTAGACCTCGTCCGCCGCATGTGCGGCCGGATGCGCGACCTGAACGTCATCTTCATCAGCGGCCGCCTGAGCGACGTCTCCTGGTGGCCCACGGACCTGCGCGAGCACCGGTTCCTCGCGAAGCCGTTCGAGAACACCCAGCTCGTGTCCGCCGTGCGCGACGCCCTGGCCAGCCCCGAAGCCTCCCCCTGATTTGGCGGATTAATGGACATCAACCTCATCCTCTCGGCCCAGACGCTCGGCCTCGCACCGCAACTCCAGCGGAGCGAGCTGATCAACGGGCTGTACGTTCTGAAGAACGTGCCGCAGAAGACCTATCTTCGCGTGACGCCCGAGGAGTGGGTTCTCCTGCAGCTCTTCGAGAAGCCGCAGACGGTGCCGAACGTGCTCGGCACCGCCATCCGCGAGCGCCTTTGCCTGCCGCTCGGCGAGTTCTACGAGCTGATCCTGAAGGCGCTGCGCTCGAACATCCTCCTTGAGCCGACGTCCGTCCAGGAGCCCGTCAAGGCGTACGAGTGGAACTGGGCCGTCCGCCCGAAGGTCATTGCCAGGCCCCTCCTCGTCCTCTTCTGCGTCGGCGTCGCCATGTCGATCGGCTTCCGGCCGAAGCTCCCGACGATGCCGCTCGACTGGGTCGCCGGCATCGCGCTCGTCAGCGCGACGCTGAGCTTCGGCAATTTCCTTAAGGCATGCCTCATCCGCGGCGCCGGCGGCGAGGTCTACCGGCCGCGCTGGCGCTGGATCGCGCTCCCGCCCCACTTCACCGTGGACACGCAGGACGCGATCATGCTCCCGACGGCCGACAAGACGACGATCGGGATCGCGGCACCCGCGGCCCTCGCCACCGCCGCCGGCATCGCCGCCTGGAACCGGCCGGAATGGGGCTTCTTCTCCCTGATCGGCCTGATCGTCAGCATGCGCCCGCTCTTCGGGGGCCGGGTCGTCGGGCTGATCCACGTCGGCGACAAGCGCGGCCCGAGCGACGCCGAGTACGGCTACATCTTCCAGCACAACCGGGAGCCGGACGGCCGGATCCGGGAGCTCCGGAGGGCGCTCACCCAGCCCACCACGTGGGTGAGGATGGCCTACGGCGTCTTCTGGACCCTCGCGGCCCTCTACTGGGGCGCGCGCCTCGGGGAAATCCCGCCGTGGACGCTCACGTTCTGGGAGGCGAACGGAATCCGCGTGGCCATGGGCATCTTCAGCTCCCTGTGCGCCCTGTGCGCGGGCTACCTGGCCTACGAGATCTTCCACCTGGCGCGGGAGCGGGCCCGGGCCCGCCGCGACACGCTGCGGCTCTGGCACAGGCGCTGGTTCGGCTCGAACCAGATCCTCCTCGACGAGTCCAGCCGGGTGAAGCTTTTGGCCCAGTCGCCGGTCATGAGCATGCTCCAGCCCCCGCAGCGCCAGGAGCTCGCCCGCCTGATGACCATGCGCAAGCACGGGCCCTGGAAGTCCCTCCCGGAGCACGGCGACGCCCCTACCCAGGTCTCCCTGATCGTCAGCGGCAAGGTGAGCGTGCGCCGCGAGATGCCGACCGGCAGGACCGTGCAGGTCCAGGTGCTGAGCGAGGGCGACATCATCGGCCTCCATGACCTGGCCGATCCCAAGTACCCGAAGTACCGCTTCCGGACGCAGACCCCCGTCATCCTCCTGACGCTCGACCGCTCGACCGCGGAGAAGCTGATCGTCAGGCGCGTCACGCAGACGACGCTGACGGACATGCTGCTGAAGGCGCCCTTCCTGCGGCGGATATCGCTCTGCCAGAACTGGCACCTCCAGGCCATCAACCGGTTCGCGCGGCTGTCGTCGATCACGAGCTACGAGCCCGACGCCGCCATCCTGAGCGAGGGCCAGACCGTCGAGGAGTTCTTCGTCATCTTCCAGGGCGACGCCCTGGTCACCAAGGGAACCCACCGGCTCGCGACGATCCGCGCCGGCGAGTTCTTCGGCGAGATCGGCCTCATGCAGAACAGCTCCCCGAACGCGAGCGTCACGGCCCAGCATGACACCCGCTGCCTCAGCATCCCGAGGACCGAACTCCTTCGCTTCGTGACGCACAATTACACCGTGGCCCTGGAGCTTGAGCGCGTGAGCTCGGAGCGCCTGGGCAGGCCGATCTTCCCGCTGAGGAAGGGCGACTTCCGCCAGATATAGGACCCCGGGGCCCACGCATACTGCCGGGTTGACATCGCCGGGGGGTGCCGCACGCTCCCCCTTCCACATTTTACACACATCATGAGCACCGTTGAAACCAAGCAGCAGACCCCGACCCCCGCGCAGATCCCGTTCACGGATCCCCCGGCCTGGGTCCGCTTTGTCACCGACACGGGCAAGATCCTGCCCCGCAAGTACACCGGCCTCTGCGCAAAGCACCAGCGTGCGGTCACCCGCACGATCAAGCACTCGCGCAACATGCTGCTCACGAAGTGAGCGAGCGCTCGGCGAACGCCTGATTGCCGGAGCTTAAAAGGCTCCGGTCTTTTTTTGCCCATTTTCCCGAGGGAAGGAGACCATGGCCCGAAACGCGCGCATTTACCGGGGGACCCCGCGAAACCTGGCGCGCCTCGCGAGGGTCCTGAGGGAGGGAGGGCTGGTGGCCGTGCCGACGGAGACGGTCTACGGCCTTGCGGCCGACGCGACCAGCCGGCCGGCCTGCCTGCGGATATTCGCGGCGAAGGGGCGTCCGTCGAGCGACCCCCTGATCGTCCACATCGCGTCGCTGCGCGACCTGGCGCGGGTCGCCGTCCCGAACGCCGCGGCCCTGAGGCTCGCGCGCAGGTTCTGGCCTGGGGCTCTGACGATCGTGCTGCCGAAGACGGACGACGTGCCGGACGAGGCGACGGCGGGCCTCCCGAGCGTGGCTGTCAGGATGCCCTCCCATCCCCTCTTGCGCCGCCTGATCCGGCTGGCCGGCGTGCCGCTGGCGGCGCCGAGCGCGAACCCCTTCGGGTATGTGAGCCCGACGACCGCGGCGCATGTCGCCCGGAGCCTTGGCTCGAGGATTCGGCACATACTGGACGGCGGGCCGTCCGCGATCGGGCTCGAGTCGACGATCGTCGACCTGCGCGCCCCGCGCCGGCCCGTCCTCCTGCGCCCGGGGCCGATCACCCGCCAGCAGGTCGCAAGGGTGCTCGGGGTGCCCGTCGCAAGGTCGCGGAAGGCTCCCGGCCGGGGAAGCCAGGTCGCCCCGGGCCAGATGGCGCGCCACTACAGCCCGCGGACGCCGGTCATCCTGCATGCGAGGCTGACGCCGGGGATCGCCGCCGCCGGCAGCGCGCGCGACGCCTGGGTGTTCGTCCGTCGGCCCCGGGGAGCACGGGACAAACGCGGCAACATATTCTGGCTCGACGCTCGCGGCGACCTGGGGCGCGCCGCCCGGCGCCTGTTCGCGCTCCTGCGGGAACTGGACGAAGGCGGGTTCAGGAGAATCCACGTCGAGCGCCCGAGGGGAGCCGGGATGGCGGAGGCCCTGTCCGACCGCCTGCAGCGGGCTTCCTCGAGCTGGCTAGGGAAGGACCGCGGCCAGCTCGCCTAGGAGCCTCTCGTTCTGCCCGGGCGTCCCCGCGGTCACGCGGATCCACTCGGGCATGTCGTAGAGCTTGAGCGGGCGAACGATGATCCCGCGGTGCTGGAGGTCCTCGAAGACGTGCGCGCCGTCGCCGACCCTGACGAGGACGAAGTTCGCCTGGCTGGGGACGAACTCAAGGCCGAGGTCCGCGAAGCCCTCCTCGAGCCGCCGGATCCCCTTCCTCGTCTCCCGGGCGCACATCCTTGCGAAATCCTGGTCGTCCAGCGCGGCCACCGCGGCCGCCTGGGCGACCGCGTTCACGTTGAAGGGCTGGCGCACCCGGTCGAGGAGCGAGGCGAGCTCCGCGCCCGCGTACCCGTAACCGACCCGCAGGGACGCAAGCCCGTAGACCTTCGAGAACGTGCGCAGCCCGATCACGTTCAGGCCCTCCCTGATGAGCGGCCGGATGTCCGGCGGGTTGTCCGCGAAGTCGGAGTAGGCCTCGTCGACGACGCAGATCACCCAGTCGGGCAGCGACCGGATGAACGAGGCAAGCTCCTCCGGGCTGTTGGCGGTCCCGGTCGGATTGTTGGGGGTGGCGACGATGACGAGCTTCGTCCTCGGGGTCACCGCCCGGGCGAGCGCCCCCAGGTCGTTCCCGTGGTTGACGAGGGGGACCTCGACCGGCGTGGCGCCGAAGAGGAGCGCGACCAGCCTGTACATGACGAACTCCGGGAGGCCCATCACCACCTCGTCCCCGCGCGAGAGGAACACGTGCCCCAGGAACTCGATGATCTCGTTCGATCCGTTGCCGATCACGAACTGCTCGGGCTTCAGGCCGTGGAACTCGGCCAGCCGGTTCCGGAGGGCGAGGCATCCCCCGTCCGGGTAGAGCTGGCCGTGCTCGATGGCGCGCTTCGCGGCCTCGACCGCCCTCGGCGACGGGCCGAAGGCGTTCTCGTTCGAGGCCAGCTTGACGATGGCGGCCGGGTCGAGGCCCATCTCCCTCGCGACGTCCTCGATCGGCCTGCCCGGGACATAGGCCGGGTAGGCATGGACGAATGGCTTGGCGAGTTCGGAGGGCTTCACGTCTGGGGCGGTGATTGGACACGAAGGGGAAGCTCTACTGAAGCCAAAAGGGAATCGCGTTCCCCGGCCGCGCCGGGCTATACGATTCAACGATGCTGAAACGGCCGCTCCGCCTTCCCCCTGCGATCGCCCCCCTG
>PMSP01000120.1 GCA_003168315.1 Opitutaceae bacterium | reverse complement strand
ACCCCGCAGGACACGAACATCCCGGGCCGCAAGGACATGAGGGTCACGGTCAAGGAGGGCCGCACCGGCACCTTCACCTTCGGCGCGGGCTACAGCTCGCTCGAGCGGGCGACGGTGTTCGCCCAGATCCAGCAGACCAACTTCGATCTCTTCAACCGGCATTCCGTCTACCAGGGCGACGGCGAGAAGTTCAGCATCAAGGTCTCGCTCGGCGAGCTCTCGAACGAGGCCGTCATCAGTTTCGAGGAGCCCTACCTCTTCGAGAAGCAGCTCGCCCTCGGCTTCAGCATCTTCCGCGAGCAGTCCGACTACGTGAGCACGTACTACCAGGAGCTGCAGGAGGGTGGCAACGTGAGCCTTCGCAAGCACCTGTTCGGCCTCTTCAACGGGACTCTCCAGTACCAGTACCAGGTCATCGACATCTACAACCTGAACCCCGCGGCCTCCGAGGTCATCCTGGGCTCTGCCGGCGACCACGACGTCTCGCAGGTGTCCTTCGAGGTCATCCGGGACACGCGCGACAAGCTGGTGAGCCCGACCTCCGGGAACCGGATCGACTTCACGACATCGGTGGCGGGCGGCATCCTCGGGGGCACCGACAGCTTCTACAGCTTCGAATTCAAGGGCTCGCAGAATTTCAAGGTGTTCGACACCCAGACCCAGGTGCTTGAGCTCGTCGGCCGGGCCGGCGTCAGGGACAACTACGGCGGCTTCGCCGCCCTTCCGTACTACGACGCCTTCTACCTCGGCGGCCCCGACACCCTCCGCGGCTTCCAGTTCCAGGACGTCAGCCCCCGGGACCAGTTCTCGGAGCCGATCGGCGGCAAGACCTACGGGATGTTCACGGCCGAGTACTCGGTCGTGGTCGTCGACCCGATCCGCGTCGCGGCGTTCTACGACGTCGGGTTCGTGAACGTCGCGGCCTACGACTTCAACCCCAGCGGCTACAACGACGACTTCGGGATCGGCCTGAGGCTCATGGTGGCCGGCTCCCCCCTCAGCCTGGACTACGGGATTCCCATAAAGGGCGACCACTACAACAAGCACGGTGGCCAGTTCAATTTTTCGTTTGGCACGCGCTTCTAAATCCGATTCGATTGTCCCTTTACACCCTTCCGATAACAACCCATGAAGAAATCACTACAGTCCATAGTCGCCATCGCCGCGTTCGCTTTCGCGGGCCTGACGACCCACGCCCAGTCAGTCCCGAAGATCCTGGTCGTGGATCTCGCCAAGCTTTTCGAAAACCACTGGAAGACCCAGGAGCAGAACGCCAAGCTGCAGGCCGACGAGGCCAAGGCGCAGGACCAGCTGGCCCAGATCCAGAAGGACGGAAACGCCCTAGTGGAGCAGTTCAAGGAGCTCGACGAGCAGTCCAAGAACCCGACGGCCACCGCCGAGGCGAAGGCCAAGGCCCAGGGCGACGCCCAGAAGCTTTACGACCAGATCACCCAGAAGCGCAGCGAGCAGAACGCCTTCATCCAGAACACGAGCAACACCATCAAGCAGCGCTTCCAGACCTTCAAGACCCTCATGCTCGAGGAGATCACGAAGACCGCGGTCGACATCGCGAAGAGGCACGGCGCAACGTTCCTGGTCGACAAGTCGGGCCCGACCCTGGTCGGCGTCTCCAACATCCTCTACTATGACCCGAGCCTCGACATCACCGACGAGGTGATGGTTGAGCTCAACAAGGACCGGCCGGCCATCACCCCGACGCCCGTGACAACGTCGGCGGCGCCCGCCCCGGCCACCGGCTCCTCGCCGGAGATCACGGTCCCCGGCATCACGCCGAACAAGTAATCACGGCCGGGAGGCCAGCGATTTCAATCCGAACCCCGCTTGCGTTGAGCAAGCGGGGTTCTTTGTCTGTAGCCCATGCAGGTCTCGTTCACCCTGGCTGAAATCTCGGCGATCACGCTTCCGGCAAGGACCGTCGGGGCGACGACTGAGCCCATCCGTGGGATAGCCTCGCTCGGCACGGCCCAGCCCGGGGACATCACGTTCCTGGGCAACAACAAGTACAAGGCGTCGGTCCCGGCGACGCAGGCCTCCGTGGTCCTTTTGCCGCCCGACTATGTCGGGACGCCCGGGCCGAACCAGGTGCACCTGATCGTCGAGAACCCCTCGGCCGCCCTGTCCAGGCTCTGCTCGCGAATCGAGCAGGCCCTCTGGCCCAAGCCCAAGGCGGGAGTCCACCCCTCGGCCGTCGTGGCCAAGGGGGCCAGGATCGCCCCGTCCGCCACCATCGGGCCCCTCTGCGTGGTCGAGGACGGCGCATCGGTGGGCGAGCGCACCTACCTCCAGTCCGGCGTCTTCGTCGGCCGGGGCTCCTTTGTCGGCGAGGACTGCTGGCTCATGGCCGGGGTCGTCGTGTCGGCGGAATGCACCGTCGGAAAGCGGGTGCGGCTGCATCCCGGGGTCGTCATCGGGGCGGACGGCTTCGGCTACGAGCTCGCCAAGGGCCGCCACGAGAAGGTCCCGCAGGTCGGCACCGTCGTCTTGGGCGACGACGTCGAGGTCGGCGCCAACTCGACGATCGACCGCTCGCGCTTCGAGAAGACGGCCGTCGGCGAGGGCACGAAGATCGATAACCTTGTGCAGATCGGCCACAATGTCGTCATCGGCAGCCACTGCCTGCTCTGCGGGCAGGTCGGGATTGCCGGAAGCACGACGCTTGGCGACTACGTTGTCGTGGGCGGGCAGTGCGGCGTTGCCGGGCACCTGAACGTGGGTTCCGGCGCCATGATCGCCGCCCACTCGGGCGTGAAGGACGACATCCCGGCGAAGACCACCGTCTGGGGCTCGCCCAGCCTGCCGCTCCTGCTGGAGCAGAAGCTCACCATCCTTCGAAACCGCCTGCCCGAGCTCTTCAAGCGCGTCGGCGAGCTGGAGAAGAAGGCCGGCAAGGGCTAGAGCTTTTTCGAGTTAG
>PMSP01000371.1 GCA_003168315.1 Opitutaceae bacterium | reverse complement strand
CAAGCCGCGCCGGGCCTCGGCCGAGGCGGCGCTCCAGATGTCGCCGCGGCCGAGGATGGGGGACCGGGTCACCTACTACATCACCCCGAAGCAGAAGGGCCGGTCGAGCGACTGGCAGCGCGCGCGCCCGGTCGTCCTTCACGACCCGGTGGCAGCGCCCTACGATCCCGAGCACTACTCGGGCAAGCTGGACGACTGGCTCGAGCGCTACGGAAGGTTTGTCGGCGTGGCGGCGCCCGACCCAAAGGCCGACGACCGCCAGGGCGAGCTCCTCTGAGGGCGGGCCCTAGCGGCCCGACTTGCTGCGGGCGACCACCCAGTCGACGGTCGCCGAGTCATTGTCCGCGTTCCTCCAGACGACGCCCAGGAACTCCGAGGGCAGGATGTCGTTGGCCTTGAAAAAGCGCCGGTCGCCGCCGCAGCAGTACATGAGGCTGGCGGGAAGCTCGCCCTTCAGCTTCGCCTTGGCCTTCGGGATGATCCTCGGGAGCCATTCGATCCCATGCGCCGTGTCGGTCTTCAAGGGCATCCTCGACTCCTCGAGGACGATCGACGACGACCTCCCGTGCTGGACGTTCATGAAGTAGTTGTGCCTCGCCGACTCGATCAGGACGGCATGGCCGAAGCCGGGCTCCCCGCCCGCGTTCTCGTCCTCGGCGTAGTCGTAGACGTGCTGCGCGGTGATCCCGTTCGCCGCGAGCCACGCCATCTGGGCCTTGTCAAAGTAGGTCTTCGCGTCGCGCTGGCCCTTGGCGTAGAGGACGACCGCGCGGTCGTAGAGCACCCGGAAGTGGAGGGGGAAGTCGTAGTGTTTCATGGTGATTGCCTTCTAGGCGGGCCGGAAGTCGATGATCCGCTTAAACCGGTCGACCTTGTCGACGACGACGTCAAGCCGCCCGTTCAATTCATAGGAGTGGTGCTTCCTGCGGCCGACGAGGGCATTGCCCTCGGCATTCAGCTGGTAGTAGTCGTCGCCCAGCGTGTCGGAGGACACGAACCCAAAGGTCATGGACTCGACGAGCTCGATGAAGAACCCGTGGCGGCGGACGTCGGTGATGATCGCCGGGAAGGCGGTCCGCTTCTTCTTCGCGAGCTCGCGCTCGAAGAACTCGAGAAGCTTGATCTTGACGCTCTCCCTCTCCGCCTCGGACGAGTTGATCTCGGTCAGGCTCAGGTGCTCGGCCAGCTGCTGGATTCCCCTCACGTCGTGGCGCACGGCGCCGCGCGCCAGGTAGGACTGGACGACCTGGTGGACGACCAGGTCCGCGTAGCGCCGGATGGGGGAGGTGAAGTGGGTGTAGTCCTTCTTGTGGAGGCCGTAGTGGCCGTCCGGCGTCGGCCGGTAGCACGCCTTCTTCAGGCTGCGAAGGAACTGCGTCCGGAGCGTGTAGCCCTGGGGGTGGGTCTTCAGGATCGTGAGGAGCTTCACCACCTCCTCGCGGCGGGTGAGGTCCCCGACCTTTATGCCGAAGGTCGCCACGAACTGCCGGTAGTCGTTCAGCTTCTCGGAGTCGGGCTGGTCGTGGACGCGGTAGAGCGAGGGGAGCTTCTGGGTCCGGGTGAGACGCGCCACCGCCTCGTTCGCGGCCAGCATGAACTCCTCGATCAACTGGTGGCTCTCGTCCTGCTCAATCCTCTCCAGGCGGTCGGCGTAGCCCTGGGGGTCGACGAAGATCTTCGTCTCCGGCATGTCGAGATCGAGGCTCCCATGGGCCATCCGGTCCTTCCTGAGCATGCTCGCGATCCGCCAGAGGGCGCGGATCCACACCTGGAGGTCGGAGAGCTCCCGGTCGGAGAGCTCCCGGAGCGCGCGGCCGGTCGAGCCGGTCTGGTGCTTCGGGGGAACCGGCATCGCGCGGATCTTCTCCAGGCTGTTCTCAAAGAGGAGCGCGTAGGCCTGCTTGTAGGTGAGGCGCTTTCGGCTGCGGATGACCGTGTTCGCGAACCCCGTCTCCTTGATCCGGGCGTCCGCGTCAAAGGTGAGGAAGACCGCCTTGCAGAGGCGGTCCTGGGCTTCGACGAGCGAGCAGAGGCCGTTCGAGAGCTTCTCGGGGAGCATCGGGATCACGGTCCCGACGAGGTACGTCGAGTTGCCGCGGGTGCGCGCCTCCCGGTCGATCGCGCTCCCGTGCTTCACATAGCTTGAGACGTCCGCGAT
The DNA here is from genome assembly GCA_003168315.1 of Opitutaceae bacterium. Taxonomy (GTDB): domain Bacteria; phylum Verrucomicrobiota; class Verrucomicrobiia; order Opitutales; family Opitutaceae; genus Palsa-1447. The sequence continues at coordinate 12,405 of PMSP01000371.1, read as the reverse complement.
GTGGATTCCGACCCGCACGTCGCCGCCGCCCAGGTCCTCGATCGAGAGCGCGTCGTCAAAGTCCTTCGCGTCGTCCGGGTCGATCGTGAAGACGGGAAGCGGGCGGTAGTCGACGCGGCCCTCGATCTCCTTGGCCCCGACCCTGTCGGGGATCGCCAGCGCCTCGCGCTCGACGTCGGCCGGGAAGTTGGGCTCGAGCCCGTGCTTGATGAAGATGCCGAGGAGCTCCGCCCTGGGCTCGTGGGTGCGGCCCAGGCGCTCGGTGATCTCGCCCACGAGCGGCTGCTCGCGCCGGCGCCATTCACCGAGCTTGACGACGACCTTGTCGCCGGGGTGAGGGGTCGGCTTGACCGCCGAGCGGGCGGGGTCGGGGACCGCGACCTCGTAGACGAAGCGGGGATCGTCCGGGGCCACGAAGAAGTTTCGGCCCTCGCGGCGCAGGTCGCCGACGATGGTCGTCCGGTTGCGCTCGACTATCTCGACCACGCGGCCGACCCGCTCGCCGGGGCGCTTCCCGGCGACCCCGCGGTAGATCCTGACGACGACAGTGTCACCGGGCAGGGCGACGCCCGTGTCATCCGGGGATATCTGGATGGACGGCTCATCTCGTTTTCCATCAACGATAACAAAAGCGGATCCGCCGGCTCTGAATTGAATTACGCCTTTGACAGAGTCATCGGCCTGGGGGCCCTTGCGGCCCGGCTTGGTGTTTGGCATTTCTTTGCGGGACCCGCATTCGGCGAGTCAACCGCTCCCAACATCCGTCAATACCCCGTCGTTGGCGAGCGGATTAAAGCAAAATGCACGGAACGGCCTGCGCGGATAAGCACATCCCGCAACATCTTTGCACTTGTGGGTGGCCCCTGGACTTGGGACAAGTACCCATGCGCGGAAGATCTACGCTCCGGCTTGGAGCATTGGCCCTGGTGACGGGTTTCCTGGCGGCGCTGCCGGCGCACGGCCAGACCGCCCTCTGGATAGGAGGCGGCACGGACGAGAGCTACACGAACCCGACCAACTGGCAGTCGGGCCTAGTCCCGGACAGCTCGGGCAATTACATGGTCCAGCTCAGCTACACGAACGACACCATAATGGTGAACACGGCCGCAAACATATTGGGCATCTCGTACCTGGGCTCCAGCGGCTTCAACGGAACCCAGTTCCAGGGATCCGGGAGCATCAAGATCGGCGGGGGCGGGATTTCGCCCGGGGGAGGCGCGGGCTCGACCGTGTCGTTCAATGTCCCCGTCATCCTGACCGCGTCCCAGACCTGGACCGCCGCGAGCGGCGGCGACTACGGCTTCATTGCCAGCTACACTGGAATTGGGCAGACCGGCGGCCCGCAGACGCTCACGATCGGCGACGGGCAGGTCTACATGACCGGCACCAACACGTTTTCGGGAGGCGTCATCGTCTCGCCGACGGGGGTTCTCTACGCGGGGACGGACTCGGCCGCGGGCTTGGCGTCGGGGACGCTCACCCTTCAGGACGGCTCCACGCTGAAGGCATGGAGTTCCGGAGCCACCATCGCGAACCCGATTGCTCTTGGCAACAACGTGACCCTGGGTGCGACCGGCACGGGCGAGGTCTTTGACCTCTCCGGAGTGGTCACCGCCGTGAACAGCGCCACGACGGTTCAAATATACAATACGTCCTCGGTGACCATCTCGGGGACCCTTACGGGCCCCCCCGGGACCGACTACGATATTGTCGGCCTGGGTGGTTCCGTGCAGGTCAACGACGGCGGGTCGCAGCTGATATTCAGCGGCGCGGTGAGCCAGGTGAACAGCATCACGGCCGATGGTTCCCAGGTCATCCTGGCACCCGTGACAATGAACCCCCTCACCTCCTACACGGGGCTCTCCTCCTCGGGATTCCTGGTGTCCAACCAGGGATACCTCGGGCTCGACGGGACCTTCACGACGCCCGGGGCCGTGGCCAATTTCTTCACGACTTACTCGGCCGGGATGGCCGAGACCATCAGTGGCTCGATCGGCTTTGATAATGTACTAAACCCGGGAATCCCCAACACCTTCAACGATCCGATTGACCTGAGCAACTTCGCGGAGGACAGCGGCTTTCTTGGCCTCGGTTCGTCCACCCAGGCGATCCTTACCGGAAACATCACCCCCACCAACTCGGGCAACGCGTACATATTCGGAGGCGGGGGCGGAACGCTGACCGTCACGAGCGACTTGGAGAATTACACCATGTTTGGGACCCGCCTGTACATGACCGACGCGCCCGCGCCGCTGACCCTGATCCTCCAGGGCGCCAACAACTACACGGGCGGAGTGGTTTCGGATGGGGGAGTCCTGATCTTCGACTCAGCCGTTCTGCCCGGAAGTGGCAGCATCGATCTGAACACCGGGTACGTGGGGTACACCGAGGTCCCGGCGCTGTCGTCGGCTGCATTCATCGCCCTCTTCTCACCATTCACCAACGGCGGCGTCATCGGCTTTGACCAGCACGCGCCCGATCCCACGATGCCGCGCCTGATTGGCGACACCATCGATCTCTCGGGCTTCGAAAGTTATGGCAGCACTATTTTCATCGGCACGGCGACGGCCGCGGAATTTACGACCGGGGCAACTATTACCCCCTTTAACAGCAGTTACGGCTTCACCGGGGTGAAGGGCGGCCTTCTGACCGTGGACACGGTGCTCACGGACGGAATGTTCTCCCCAAATAGCGTGACGATCGGCCTTCAAACTCCGATCGAGAGCAACCAAAGCGTCTCAAGGGTGACCCTCACGGGCACCAACACCTATACGGGCGGGACGACGATCAATAGCGGCCAGCTGTTTATCAACAACGACGCGGCGCTGGGCAACGCATCTGGCATGGTCAACGTTCCGGATGCAAACCAGTCGCTCGCGACAGCCCCCGTTCTCGCCTCATTTGGCGGAAGCCCGGTTACGGTCGCGAATGCGATAGCCGTTGGTTCGCTGGGCGGCGGCTCGACGCAGGGCCTGACGCTCGGCAACGCGTTTCCCCAAGGGGGCGACATGCTGGTCCTGAACGGGGTCATCAGCGATTATCTGTCGACTACCGGCATGGTGGCGATCACAGGACCGGTGACATTGGGCGGAGTAAACACCTACAGCGGGGGGACCATCATCACGGGAGATGGAAACGCCGTCGCCCTGGTTACGAATTCGATGTCATTTGGCACCGGGAGCATAAATGTCCAGGATGACGGCGACATTGCCCCCATGGGCGCCGATGTCGCCCTATCAAACCCGATAGACTTAGACGGCAGTCCCCTGACGCTCGGGGTGAGCGGGAACGCCTTCGTCCTCACCCTGAATGGGGTCATCAGCGGGAACGGGAACCTGACAATCGACAGTTCCGTCACCTTGAACGCGGCCAACAACTACATCGGGCCGACCATCATCAATGACGCGAATGTCGTCATCGGCAGCGAGGGGAGCTTCGGGGTCGGATCCGTCAGCCTAACGAATTCCACCCTGAGCTATGGGTACAGCCCGACGATCCTGGACCTGAGCGGCCCCGACTCGAACAGCGCCGTGGAGCTTGCCTCCAACCAAACGCTGACGCTCGACGCGGATGCGTCGGGTGGATCTTTCAACGGGGGAATCATGGGCGACCTCTCGGACAACGTCGTCAAGATCGACACCGGGATCGAGCAGCTCAACGGTTACTCCACCTACGGAGGCGGTACCGACGTCACCGCCGGCACGTTAATCGCGGGTTCACCCAATGCGCTTGGCACGGGGCCCGTGACCGTGGAGAGCGGCGCCCAGCTCGGGGTCAACAACGGCGCAGTGCTCGCTCTCCCGATCACGCTCAGCGGCAACTCAACCCTCAGCGGCAACGGCACATTCGCGCCCGCGGCGACGGTCGACTTCTCCGCGGGAAACACCGTCATGCCCGGCATCCCGATCTACGGGCAGTACGTCTCGACGCTCACCTTCTCGAACAACGTGACATTCGGAATCGGCGGAATCTACTCCCTCAACATTTCCAATGCAGGCGGGGTCGCTGGGATTGATTATTCCACCCTCAACATCGGCGGGACGCTTGCGATCACCACCGCCGTGCCCGGTTCATTCACCCTCGCGCTCAACTCGATAGCGCCGGGCGGGGGCCCCGGCATGGCAATCTTCAATTCGGCGCTGCCGTACTCCATGACCATCCTGACGTCGGCGAGCCCGATAACGGGATTCAGCCCCTCCATTTTCGCGTTCAACACGACGGCATTCCAGAATTCACTCGGAGGGGGCAGCTTCCAGGTGGGGAACGTCGGGGACACTCTCACGCTCAATTTCACGCCGGCTCCCGAGCCGTCGACCTGGGCGCTCCTGGTGACCGGCCTGGCGACGGCCGGCATGGGCTTCAGGCGCCGCAGGCGCCACTGACCCTCGCGCCCGTCAATTGTGATGACAGGGCGGCGGCGCTTTGCCAGTTTCGCCGGGCTTGAAACTCCTTAGTGCATCGGCCCTCGCCGCACTAGCATTGCTGAGCTTGGCGGCGGCACTCCCTTTCGCGCCCTCCCTGCGCCCCCGGGCGGATGCCTTCGCGCTCGAGCTGAGCCTAACGTCGACGAAGGCCGGCGACGTCCAGGTCTATTGGGACAAGGGCGCGGGCGTGAGCGAGCGGACTTCCTCCTCCCTGCCTGTCCCGGCCAACGGACTCGCCCGCGTCTACCGGCTTCCGATCCCTCCGGGCACGTACCGCTGGTTTCGGTTCGACCCGATCGACAACGACGGGACGGTCGAGCTTTTCTCCGCGAGGATCGTGGACGGGCAAGGGCGCACAATCCGGTCCATCGACCTCGGCGACATCCGCCCGCTGAACCAGATCCAATCCCTGAAAGGGAATGGCGAACGCCTCGAGATAAAGGTCGTCCCGGGTGGCGGGGATCCCCAGCTGCTCCTCGCCTTCCCGGCCCGGCTTATACTCTACCAGAATCCGTTCGCTGTCATGGTGGAGGTTGTGCCCCGCGCTGCCATCGTGTTTGGCGTGCTGGCAGCCCTGCTCTTCGCGGCAGGCCGCAGAGGGCGGCTTCGGAGCGCGCTTGGGAGCTGGGTCGATTCCCTCGGCGGGCGCCCCGGGTGGGCCGTCGCCTGGGTGTCGGCCCTCGCCGTCATCCTGAGCGCCTACCCGGTTGTCTTCGGCGGGATGAGCCACGTCGCCCTCAACATCGAGGATGTGCGGCTCCTCTATGAGGGCACGCCGACCCTCCCCGGGTACGCGCCGGGCTTCCTCGCCGATGTGAAGGGGTCGGACGTGGGAGCAATTCTTTGGCAGCACATCCCGTTTTCCATGACCGAGCACCGGGCGCTCCTTCGCGACCACGAGTGGCCGCTCTGGAACCGCTATGATTCATGCGGGACGCCCCTCCTTGGCCAGGGGCAGTCGCTGCTAGGCGATCCGCTCCACCTGCTGGTCATCGGCGCGAACGGCGCCGCCTGGGCCTGGGACCTCGACTACCTCGCCCACAAATGGATCCTCGCCGCCGGGCTCGGCCTCGTTGTCCTTGCGGTGACGCGCCGGACGTCGGCGGCGCTCATCGTGAGCGTCGCCGCCCCGTTCTTCGGGTTCTTCCTGCTGAGGATCAACCATCCCGCGTACTTCAGCTTCTGCCTGGCGCCCTGGCCGCTGTACTGCTGGGTCAGGGCATCGCAGGCTCAGGGGAGGCGACCGGTCGCGGGATGGGCCGCTGGACTCATCCTCGCGAACTTCGCCCTCATGAACAGCGGGACCGTGAAGGAAGCGTACATGCTGCTCCTTGCCATGAACTTCTCGGGGCTCTGCGTCCTGCTTTCCGCGGAGAGGCCGTGGGCCTGCACCCTCAGGAAGTTGGCGGTGGTCTCCTGGTCCCTGGTCCTCCTTGCCATGATCTCCGCCCCGGTGTGGATGACGTTCCTTGAGACCCTGCGCGAATCCTACACGAGTTATGATGCGGCCAGCGCCTTCCAGATACAGCCCTCGCTCCTCATCGGGGTCTTTGACGAGGCCTTCTACCGCCCGCTGACGCCGGGCGAACACGTGTTCGCCCCTTCCGCAAACTTCTTGATCCTCGCGGGGGTACTTTATTTCCTGGCGACCCTCCGCACGCAGTTCGCGAATCGGACCGCCATGGCCCTTGCAGCAAGCTCAGTCGTGCCGCTGGCTCTGGCCTTCGGGCTGGTGCCCCCGTCGTGGATTGTGGAGATCCCGTTCCTCAGGAACGTGGCCCATGTCGACAACTGCTTCTCCTGCGCCCTGATCGTTCTTTGGTCCGTCATCGCGGGCGCCGGGTTTTCAACCGCGGCTTCTCGCCTGCGGACTCCGGAAGGAAAGGCCGACTTGGTGATATCTGGCCTTCTCCTATTCGCGCTCGTGTTCGGGTACATAGCCTTCGGACAGGCCATTCACCGGCCGTCCCTTGCCTCCGAGCCGGTCTTTTCGCCTCTCAAGTCCGGGGAGACGCTTCCGGTGAGCCTATTCGTGGGAACTTACTTGGCGTCGCTCCTCATCGCGCTGACCGTCATGAGCTGCCTTGTCAGGCGATGGCTTCAGACGGGAACGCTCACCGGCGGAACGGCCCTTGGGCTCGTGCTGTGCGCCTGGGTGCTCCTCTGGAGGCAGGGCCTCCAGCCGTCATCCTCCGCCCTCGTCGACTATGTCGCCCGGCCGGGCCCGCGCCCGGATTTCCATGCCGATTCGCCGGCAATCGACCGCATGAGGGCCGCGCAGGCCGTGGAGCCGAGCCGCGGCGTCGGGCTCAATGGGTCTTTCTTCCCGGGCTGGTCGGCAGCCTACGGTCTCGAGGGGATCAGCGGGCCCGATGCGCTCATGAATCCCTACTACAGGGAGTTGACCGGGCTTTCCCCGATAGAGCGGGTCTGGGACTGGCGGCTCCTCCTCACGAGGGACACCGCGCCGGCAGCCAGGCCGTTCCTGGATTTCATGAATGTGCGGTTTTATTTTTGCACGCCGGCCGACGGTCCACTGGGTGCCGGGCTGACCCTCAGGGGCCACGACGATCTCGACACCTACGAGAGTCCAACCGCGTGGCCCCGGGCGTTTTTCACGGNNCGCGGATGAAGGCCTGGATGGAATCCCGCAAGATCTTCACGGCCGGACGGTCACCCCGGCGGATGGCTATGCGCTCACCGAACGGACGACCCAGTTCACGGTCCATGCCGCGGGCCCCGGGGTCGCTGTCCTGAGCGAGGCGTTTTGGCCCGGTTATGGCCGCGCCGAGGTCAATGGGTCGCAGGCGAGCATCCTTCGCCTGAATCACGCCTTCCAGGGAATCGTCTTAACCAAGGCCGGCGACTACCGGGTGAGAATAAGCTATCAGCCGCGCGGGTTTTGGACCTCGGTCGCAATCGGGGCCTCGGGTCTCCTTCTGCTCGGCATCTCGCTTTACGCCGCAAGGAGGTCCGGGGAGGCGGAGCCTCCAGCGGGTCCCGCCGGCAACGCCTGATCCATGTCAGGGCGAACGCGGATCGACTTACTTGCGCGGCAACGCCGAGCCGGAAAACCCGGCTCGCTGCATCCCCCTTACGACAGGAAGGCAATCGCGCATCAGATTCCAAATCAACCCGGAGCGGTGGTTTTCGATCATCAGGATCAACGGGCCATGGTTTAACCCGTAGTCGTCCTTCGAACGCCAGAAGCCGAGCGCGGAGGAGTTCGGGATCATGGTGTTGAATGAGGCTGCGAATCCGCACCGGGTCTTCTTGCCGACATCCGTCGACAGGAAATGCTCGATCGTCGGCAGGACGATTTCCGGGGCCAGCGGCAGGGAGGCTGCAGCCGCTCCCGCGGAGATGGTCCCATCGTCCGGCCCGAAGGGAACCCCGCGCGCGTGGTAGCCGAATAACCGCCGCTTGGAATCCCCAATCTTGCGCACAAAGGTGCCCGGGCCGTCACAGGCGGTGATTCCCCAGTTAAGTGCGGAGTAGCCCTTGAAGCCGCGGGGATTGCGGCGGCAATATTCGCTCTGTATGTAGACGGCGCTGCGGCTGTTCTCAAAATAATCGCTGCCCTTCCGCCTCATGTAGGCGTCCGGTCTCCCCCGGAAATCGATCCATACATGCAGGAACTGGTGGATGAACAGGGGTCCGGCGTAGAGGTACTCGTGACCGTAGATGCGTTTCCAGCGATATGATTTCGTCCACTCGCCGTAGCTTTTCGGCGACAGGGCATGCGTCGGCGATCCAAGCGCCAGGATATAGAGCAGCAGCCCCTCGTTATAGCCGCCCCAGCGGTCTTTCAGGAACCCCGTCTCCGGGTGATAGCCGTGGGTCAGAGTCAGCCTGCCGTCGCGGGCCCAGTTCCATTCCACCCTGCGGTAGATCGCCCCGACGCGCTCCCGGAGTTCGCGCTCCCGCGGGTTATCACCGGCGAAGTACTGGGCGGCGACCAGCATTCCGAGAATCAACAGTCCGGTGTCTATGGTTGAGAGTTCGCAATGCCATACCCGGGTTCCCTTTCCCATATCCAGGAAGTGATAGTAGAAACCCTGGTATCCGGTCGCGTTGATCTCGGGCTCCCGGGAGATGCCATCGAAGAACCTGGCGGCCGCGAGGGTGCGCCCCAGGGCCTCGCGCCGGCCCATAAAGCCCCTCTCCACGGCCACGATGTAGGCCGCCAGCCCGAATCCCGTGACGGCGATGCTCGCCGGCGATTTCCTGTCCGTGTTATCGCGAATGAGGCCGTTGGACGGATTGTGCTCGCGGGAAAAATACTCGAACGAATCCCTTTGCAGGCCATCCAGCATCTTCTCTTCGGTTCGTGCCATGTTGCTCAGTAAGAAGGTCTTTTAGCGGGAGATAGTCAGCCTAATATTCAGACAGCCCGATTGTCCATCCGTTCGGACTCGACGCTTGAAGTGCGCCTGTTCCGAACCATGCTCCGGGCGCGGACGGGTTATGGTCATGCTCGTCAGAACTGAATGAACCCCCTTCGTCACCAGAAGAGCACCCGCCCCTGGGTCGCCGACGAGCAGGGGGCCGGGCTCCAATCCGATTAGGGCACTCTCCGCGAGACCCGACATGGAGACCGACCAGCAACAGCTTCGCAGGGCCCTGGAGATAGCGCGCTCCGCCTACTGGGAATACGACGTCCCGAATGACGCCTTCATCTTCAACGACCAGTTCTACTCGATCCTCCGGACCTCGGCCGAGCGTGAGGGCGGCTACACGATGTCGTCGGCAAGATACTCCAGCCGATTCGTCCACCCCGACGACGCCGTCTTCGTGGGAGCGGAGATCCACAGGGCCCTTTCGGCGCCGGGACCTTCCTACAGCCAGGAGATTGACCACAGGGTGATCTATGGTGACGGAAGCATCGGGCACTTTGCGGTCCATATCCAGATTCTGAAGGACGATGCGGGAAAGACCATCCGGACCTACGGGGTCAACGTTGACATCACCGAGCGCAAGCGGGTGGAGGAGGAGCTGAGGCAGACGGTCTCCCTGCTTCAGTCGACATTCGACTCCACTTCGGAGGGGCTCCTTGTCGTGGATCGGAAAGGCCGGATCGTCTCGTTCAACAAGCGCTTCGTCTCCCTGTGGAGCATCCCGAAGAGCATCCTCGACTCGCGGGATGACGAGCAGGCGCTCTCGCATGTCCTCGGGCAGCTGCAGGAGCCGGAAAAGTTCGTGCAGAAGGTGCGGGACCTCTATGCGGAGCCAGAGGCCGAAAGCTCGGATGTGCTCCATTTCAAGGACGGGCGAGTGTTTGAGCGCTACTCGCGCCCGCAGCACATGGACGGCGTCCCGGTCGGGCGCGTCTGGAGCTTTCGCGATATCACCGGGCGTGTCGAGCTGGAGGCGCAGCTCCGGCAGGCGCAGAAGATGGAGGCGTTCGGCCAGCTCGCGGCCGGCATCGCCCACGACTTCAACAACATCCTGACCGTCATCCAGGGGAATGCGTCCCTTCTCGGGACGGAGGAGCTGGGGAAGGACGACCAGGCCGCGGCGCGAAACGAGATCGTCACCGCGGCCGAGCGGGCCGCGAACCTGACCCGCCAGCTGCTCACCTTCAGCCGCCTGCGCCGCCTCCAGACGAGGGACCTCGACCTGAACGAGATCGTCACGAGCATAGCCAAGATGCTGCAGCGCCTCATCGGCGAGGACATCGCCCAGGAGACCCAGTGCGCGGCGGGGGGCGCCTTTGTCCACGCGGATCCTGGCATGCTGGAGCAGGTGCTGATGAACCTGGCGGTCAACTCGCGCGACGCGATGCCCAAGGGGGGGCGCCTCATAATCAGCACCGCGCCGGTCAACATCGGGCGCGAGCAGGCGCGCTCGAACCCGAGCGCGCGGCCGGGAGAGTTCGTGCGCCTGAGCGTCTCGGACACGGGCAGCGGGATCTCCGCCAGGGACCTTCCCCACATCTTTGAGCCTTTCTTCACGACGAAGGACGTGGGCAAGGGCACTGGCCTCGGGCTGGCGACGGTCTATGGGATCGTCGAGCAGCACAAGGGTTGGATCGAGGTCGAGAGCCGCGAGAGTCTCGGAGCCACGTTCCACATCTACCTGTCCCGCGTGGCCGACACGAGGGAGCCAGAGAGGAAGCCCGCGGTCCAGTCGAGCGCGCTCCGAGGTTCGGAGACCATACTGCTTGTCGAGGATGAGGACTCGGTCCGGAAGCTCCTGAAGAGCCTGATGGAGCGCTATGGATATGCCGTCCTTGACGCCGCTTCCGGGCCGCAGGCGCTCGAGGTCTGGCGCGAGCACCACGGGGCCATCGACGTGCTCGTCACGGACATGGTCATGCCGGAGGGAATCGGCGGCCGCGAGCTCGCCAAGGAGCTTCTTTCAAAGAAGCCGGATCTCAAGGTGATCTATTGCAGCGGATATTCCAATGACGTGTACGGCGATGAGGTCTCGCTGAGGAAGGGGGTGAACTTCCTTGAAAAGCCGTTCAACCTGACCGCGCTCCTGCAGATGATCCGGGATTCACGGGATTCGAAGGCGTAGGATCCGGGACTGGGGCCCGGTGGATTGTGGAGGGCCATGCATCCCTGATCTCGGTTTGCTATTTGAGCCCGAATCCAGTCTGCCTTTCGACGCGAAGCACTTGACTCATACTTGACGTTATATTTTGAAATGACGGCAGCCCTGAACCGGAGCGTCTGTTCAAGCCCGGATTACCTCGTCGTCGTTCTCGACAATTTGCCCGCGCCTGGCGTAGGTTCGGCGTCCAGTGTCCACGAGCCAGCGTTCATCTTTGAACCTTTTACCCTTTAGCCAGGGACGAATTTTCGTGGGAGGACTGTGCCAGAAACGCGGCGGTAATTCGAATGCAGGAGGGAAGACGTCTTGAAGATCGTCCACGCGGCGAGCGAACTCTACCCCTACATGAAGACGGGCGGCCTCGCGGACGCCGTCGGGGCGCTCACGGGGACCTTCGCCGACATGGGGCACGAGGTGTCGGCGTTCCTCCCCGGTTACCGGGACGCCCTGACCCATCCCGGCGCGGCCGGCGCCGAGCTGAAGTTCAGGCTGAAGATCGAGATGGGCGACCAGTTCCTCTCCGGCGACGTGCTCTCGTTCTCGCCGAGGAAGAACCTGACGGTCTACCTCGTCTGCAGGGACGAGTTCTTCGACCGGCGCAGCACCTACGGCAACGGCGAGCGGGACTACGATGACAACGCGGACCGCTTCACGTTCTTCTGCAAGGCCGTGGTGGAGACGATGCGCCTGGCGGACCTCGCGGCGGATATCGTCCACTCTCACGACTGGCAGGCGGCGCTCCTTCCGCTCCTCATTCGCGATTCCGAGCGGCGGTTCGGGGTGACGCTCGCCATGAAGACCGTCTTCACGATCCACAACATCGCCTATCAGGGGCTCTTCTCCGCGAGGAGCTTCGCAAGGACCAACCTTCCCGAGGAGATCTTCAGCATGGACGGGCTCGAGTACTACGGGCAGGTCAACCTCCTCAAGGGGGGGATACTCTTCGCCGACCGCGTGACCACGGTCAGCCCCCGCTACGCGGTCGAGATCCAGACCCCGGAATTCGGGTGCGGGCTGGAGGGCGTCATCCAGGCCCGGGTCAACGACCTGTCGGGGCTCATCAACGGGGTGGACACCGCCGTCTGGAATCCCGCGACGGACAAGCTGATCCCCGCGCAGTTCTCGGCCTCGAGTCTCGCCGGGANNCGGGCCCGTCTTCGGCATGGTCTGCAGGCTCACGGAGCAGAAGGGGATAGACCTCCTCCTGGCCAATTCCGACTTCTTCACGACCCAGGAGGCGCGGCTGATCCTTCTCGGGAAGGGTGATAGGCGGATGGAGGCCGATTTGAGGAAGCTCGCGTCGGAGTTCCCGGCGAGGGTCTACATAAGCGCCAGGCTCGACGAGGAGATGAGCCACCTGATCGAGGCCGGCAGCGACTTCTTCGTCATGCCCTCCCTGTTCGAGCCCTGCGGGCTCAACCAG
>PMSP01000300.1 GCA_003168315.1 Opitutaceae bacterium | reverse complement strand
CTCACCCTCACGGCCGACCAGCAGAAGAGCGTCGGCGCAGTCATCGAGAGCAGCCACACCCAGGCCAAGGCGCTCCAGGAGGACGATTCCCTTTCCAAGGAGGACAAGCATGCCAAGATGCGGGCGATCATGACCTCGAGCCACGACCAGATCCGCGCGCTCCTGACGGCCGACCAGCAGAAGCTGTTCGACGCGCTGCCGTCCCGCGGCGAGAGGAACGGCGCCCCTGCGGCTCCCGCCCCGACCCCGGCGCCGACCCCCTGATAGGGGTCAGGCCGGGACGCCCGCTTTTTCGCGTGCGTTCGCTCCCGAAAGCGTCATCCCTCGCTGACGAGAGATGACCATCGGGGAGCTCTTCACACTCATCCTTCCCGTCTTCGCGCTGATCGCGGTGGGCGTGGCCCTGCGCCGCTTCCACTGCATCGAGGGGGTCGCCGAGACGAGCCTCCTGCGCCTGGTGGTGTACGTGTGCATGCCGTGCCTCGTCTTCGACACGATCGTCGGCAACGCCTCGCTCCGCGAGCCGGGCAACCTCCTTCTCCCGCCGCTGGCCGGCTTCGCGATGACGGTTGCGGGCTTCGGCGTTGCCTACCTGGCAGCGAGGGCGATCGGCCTCGGAAAGGGGACGGGCCTGAGGACCTTCGCCCTCTCCGCCGGGATCTGCAACTACAGCTACCTCCCGCTTCCCATCGTGGGCGGCATCTGGGGCGAGCGGGCCCAGGGCGTCGTCCTCGTCCACAACATGGGGGTCGACCTGTCGCTGTGGTCCGTCGGGCTCCTTGTCCTGACGGGCGCCTCGCCGCGGGAAAGCTGGCGCCGGATCGTGTCCCCCATGCTGGTGACCCTGATCGCCTCGATCGCGATCAACCTCTCCGGACTCGCCCCGCATGTCCCGGGGTTCATGCGGAGCCTCGCGCACTCGCTCGGGATCTGCGCGGTGCCGATCGGCCTCGTCATGACCGGGGTCAACCTGGCGGACTACCTGGACGAGCCCGCGAAGCTCCTGCACCGGAACGTGGCGCTCGCGGCCTGCGTCGTCCGCCTGGCGATCATGCCCGCCGTCATGCTGGGCTTCGCGCGCCTCCTTCCCTGCTCCCTCGAGCTCAAGCGCGTGCTGGTCGTCGAGGCGGCGATGCCGGCCGCCGTGTTCCCGATCATCATGGCGCGCTACTACGGCGGGCAGCCGCTCACGGCCGTGCAGGTCGTCCTGTCGACGACCGCGGTCGGCCTGGTCACGTGCCCCCTCTGGATACGCGCGGGTCTCGCCTGGGTCGGCGCGGGCTAGTCTTGGCCTTTCGCGGGAAATTGTGCCATTGTCCCGGGATGGTCCGGAAACTCCTCGTCGGCGCGGCCTCGGTGCTCCTGTCGTGCGCGGCCCTCGCCGACGCGGCGACGGCGTCGGTGGAGCAGCAGGTCGCCGACGCGACAAAGTCCGCCCAGGTGACGATCGTCCACTTCTGGGCCCCGTGGTGCCCTAACTGCAAGGCGGAGCTGGCGGGCGGCGGGTGGAGCTCGTTCATCGCCGCAAACCCCGACGTCAACTTCGTGTTCGTGACCATCTGGAACCCCGTTGAAGGGCGCGAGATGCTCCGGATGTACGGCGTCGGCGACGAGAGGAACTTCCAGCTGCTCCTCCACCCGAACGCCTCGAGGGAGAGGGGCAAGAAGGTGACGGAGCTCCTCGGGCTTCCCATCTCGTGGATCCCGACCACCTGGGTCTTCCGCGCCGGCAAGCTGACGTACGCGATGAACTACGGCGAGCTGCGCTTCCCGGTCCTGAAGCAGCTGATCCGGGACTCCACGGACCCGTGGGAGCACTGAGGGGCGACATGGCCGCCAAGCCCCCGATCGCATTCATAGGGACGGGCGTGATGGGCCGGAGCATGGCCGGCCACCTCATGTCCGCGGGACACGAGGTCCACGTCTTCAACAGGACCCGGGAGAAGGCGAAGCCCCTCCTCGATTCCGGCGCCCGCTGGCATGACTCCGCGGGCGGGGCGGCGCAGGAGGCCGACGTCGTCATCACGATGCTCGGGTTCCCCCGCGACGTGGAGGAGACCTACCTCGGCCCCGGCGGGATAGTCGACAGGGCGCGGAAGGGCTCGCTCCTGATAGATATGACGACCTCGAGCCCCATCCTTGCGCGGACGATCTCGGGGGCGGCTTCCGCAAGGGGCCTCGAGGCCCTCGACGCCCCGGTGTCGGGCGGCGACATCGGCGCAAGGGAGGCGCGGCTCGTCATCATGGTCGGAGGCGAGCCCGCGGCCTACGAACGGGCGCTCCCTATTTTCTCGGTCATGGGGAAGAACATCGCCCTCCAGGGCCCGGCGGGCGCGGGGCAGCACTGCAAGATGGCGAACCAGATCGCGGGCGCCGTCGGCATGGTGGCCTGGTGCGAGGCGCTCGCCTACGCCAAGCGGGCCGGCCTCGATCCCTCGCGCGTCCACGCGAGCATAAGCGGGGGCGCCGCCGGCAGCTGGGCGCTCACGAACCTCGGCCCGCGCGCGCTCAAGGGCGACTTCGCCCCGGGATTCTACGTGAAGCACATCAGGAAGGACATCGGGATCGCCGTGGCCTCGGCCAGGGAGATGGGGCTCGAGCTGCCGGGCCTCGACTGCGCGCGCAGGCTCTACGACCTGGTCGCCGAGAAGGGCTGGGACGAACTGGGGACGCAGGTCCTCTACCGCCTCTACACGTCCCTATAGCCCGGGCTCCTCGGGGGGCGGGGTGAAGCCGCGGCGCATGACGTTCTCGGACACCGCGCGCGGGAACAGGAAGTTCTCGAGGTATCCCTTTCCGCCCGCCTTGGTGCCCCCGCCCGACATCGCGAAGCCGCCGAACGGGTGGCGCTCGACGACGGCGCCCGTGATGCCGCGGTTCAGGTACAGGTTGCCGACCCGGTACTCCCGCTCCGCGCGGGCGAGCGCGCTCGGGCTGCGCGAGAAGAGGCCGCCGGTGAGCGCATAGTCGACGTCCATCGCCATCCTGAAGGCCTCGTCCAGGTCCTTGGCGCGCAGGATCGCGACGACCGGGCCGAAGATCTCCTCCCGGGCGATCGTCGCCCCCGGGGGCACCCCCGTGAACACGGTGGGCGGCACGTAGGTCCCGCTCTCGGCGAGGCCCGGCGGCAGCTGCGACTGGAATGCGAGCTTCGCCTCCCCCTTGCCCCGCTCGATGAGGCCGAGGATCTTGTCCCGGGCCTCGGCGTCTATGACCGGGCCGACCACCGTCCCGGGCAGGGCGGGGTCGCCGACCGGCAGCGACGCGCACGCCGCCACGAAGCGCTCCACGAAATGGTCGTGCACGCCGTCCAGGACGATGAGGCGGGAGAGCGCCGAGCACTTCTGGCCGGAGAACCCGAAAGCGCTGTAGAGGGCCGCCGGGATCGCCTCGTCAAGGTCCGCGTCGTTGTCGACGATGAGCGCGTTCTTGCCGCCCATCTCGCAGACGACCTTCTTCAGGTTGGCCTGGCCGGGGAGCGTCCTTCCCGCGGCCTCCCAGATCCTGCACCCGACGGTGCGCGAGCCGGTGAAGGCGACGAAGTCGATCCCGGGGTGGGAGACCAGGCGGGCGCCGACGTCCTCGCCGAGGCCGGGCACGAAGTTGATCGCGCCGGGCGGGACGCCCGCCTCGACCAGGATGTCCATCAGGGCCGCCGCCGTCACCGTCGTCTGCTCGGCCGGCTTCATGATGACGCAGTTGCCCGCCACGAGCGGGGCCACCGTGAGCCCGCAGAGGATCGCGAGCGGGAAGTTCCAGGGGGCGATCGCCACGCCGACGCCGCGCGACGTCCACATCTGGACGTCGCGCTCGCCCGGCACCGCCTGCGTGACGCGCGCGCGCTCGAGCTCCCGGATCTCGCAGGCGTAGAACCTGCAGAAGTCAACGGCCTCGGAGATGTCCGCGTCCGCCTCGATCCACGGCTTCGCGGCCTCGTAGACCTCGAGCGCGTTGAGCTCGAATCGCCGCGCCTCGATGAGCGCGCCGGCCCGCTCGA
>PMSP01000187.1 GCA_003168315.1 Opitutaceae bacterium | reverse complement strand
ACTCGAACGTGTTCGCGAACGCCCAGAGCGGCGGGAGCCTGACCACCGAGGGCTCCCTCGGGGTCGACTTCACGCGGCGCGCCGGCTGGATCGGGGTCAACGCCTCGGCCTCGCTGAGCTTCGCCCGCTACGCCAATTTCAGGGACCAGGACTACGTGGACCCGAAGTTCACGGCGGAACTCACCAAGCAGACGGGAAGGACGACCGGCTCGCTCACCGTGAGCGTCCAGCGGGAGAATCGCGCGGACCTGACCGTCAACACGCGCGACATCTCCTGGAATTATGACGTNNGTCAACTACCGCCTGCGGGACTCCGACGAGGAGACGGGGGCCTTCAGCATCGACAACGCGCTCTCCGGCGGCGTCAGCGGAAAGGTGTACGGCCCCTTCAACGGCTCGCTCCAGGCGGGCTACCAGTCCAGGACCGAGCATGGCGGCCCGGACTCGGGCATGAATTTCGACGATGTGACGGCCAGCGGGGCGGCCACCTGGAACATCAACCGCCGGATGACCCTCACGGCCAACCTCTCCCAGGATTACTCGACAATCGCCACCGGCCAATCCATCGAATCTACAAGCGCGGGCCTTGTTTTCCAGGACTCGTTCACCGCCAAGGCCAGCGCGACTCTGTCGGGTTCGGTCGGACGCAACAAGTTCCTTGGAACCGAGGGCGAGATCAACCCGGACGGACCGGAGAGGATCGACTACTACTTTGACCTGAGCGCGGCCTATTTCTACACCGTCAACCAGCACCTGAAGGTCTTCATAAACTACAGCTACTACAGGAGCTACTCCACCCTCGCGTACGCCGAGTTCCCCAGAGAGCAGCTGGACCTCGGAATGTCATCGCATTGGTAAGCAGTTAAAAGTGAACACGATCCTAAAATTCCTCATGACCGGCGTGATGCTCGCGGCCGCCCTGGTTCCCGCCCGGGCCGAGGACGCCTCCGCCGGCTCCAGCAAGACCAGGGTCTACAACATCCGCACGACCGACAAGCTGCGGATCACGATCTTCCAGGAGGACGACCTCTCAACCGTCTGCAGGGTGGACGCCAAGGGCACCGTCAACCTGCCGCTGGTCGGCGAGATCCGCGTCTACGGCCAGACGCTCAGCGAGGCCGAGAGGACGATCGAGGCGGCCTACAAGGACGGCCGCTACCTGCGCAAGCCCGAGGTGACGGTCGCGATCGAGGAGTACGCCCCCCGGGAGGTCTCCATCCAGGGCCAGGTCAAGAACCCGGGCCGCTACCCCCTCCCCATCGAGTCGAGCATGAGCGTCCTGGACCTCGTGACCAAGGCCGGGGGCTTCACGGACACCGCCCTCGGCACCGGCGTCCGCATCACGCGCATACTAACCGACGGCTCAACGCGCGTGATCACCCTCGACGTCGAGAGCCTGATCAAGGGCAAGAGCAACGCCAAGACCAACGGGGAGAACAACGCCCTCCTCCTTGAGCCGGACGACATCGTCTACGTGCCCGAGCGCATTATCTGACACGCACCCCAGCAAGAAGATGTCCGACTCAACCCATACGAGACCCACCAAGGCTCACGGCGGCGACGACGAGGTCGCCATCGAGCGCCGCACGCTGCGTGACTACTACATCATCCTGCGCGAGCGCGTCTGGATATCCCTGCCGATCGCCCTGGTGGTGGCGGTCGGGTTCTTCTACTACCAGGCGCGCAAGACGCCGATCTACGAGGCCGTGGCCTCGCTCCAGTTCGAGAAGCCCGAGACGGTCGTCACGAGCCAAGGCGTCGTCGACCCGTCGGTGCGCTCCGACCAGGACCTGAACACCTACATCCACGACATCAACAGCAACAAGGTGCGGATGAGCGTGATCCAGTCCTTCACCCCCGCCGAGCTCGAGATCCTGGAGCGCGCGGCGATGAAGCAGCTGCCCCCGGGCTCGGAGCCGCCGCCCGTCTCGTCGCTCCTCGGGACCGTCGACGCCGAGCCGCTCAGGTACAGCTACCTCATCACGATCACCGACCGGAACCAGGACCCGGAGGCGGCCGCGCTCGTCGCGAACCGCTACGTCGAGGAGTTCATGAACTACCTCTTCGAGAGCGTCGGCGGCAAGAACGAGGAGGCCGTCACCTACCTCAGGAAGAGGGCGGAGCAGCTGCGCAAGGACTCCGAGGACGCCGAGAAGCAGCTCCAGGACTACATGCGCCAGCACAACCTGGTCTCGCTCGACAAGAGCATCGACATCATCTCCGACAGGCTTAAGTCCGTCAACAGCGCCCTGTCGGCCGCCCGGCTCGACATGCTGAGCGTCCAGGAGCTGGTCCAGGAGGTCGCCGACTTCAAGAAGTCCGGGAAGAACCTCCTTGAGATCTCTTACATCGCCTCGCACGGGTCGGTCCCCACCCTCAAGGCGCAGCTGAGCGAGGCCGAGCAGACGCAGGCGCTCCTCATGGAGCGCTACCTCGAGAGGCACCCCAAGGTCATCGACAACGCGGACAAGATCGCCATCACGAAGATCCAGCTGTCCCGGGCCGTCGACCTCGCCATCGCGGACCTCGACACCCGGCTCGCCGCGGCCAAGGACAGCGTGGACGCGCTCCAGAAGGAATACGCCTCGCAGGAGGGCAAGGAGCTCAGCCTGCGCGCCCTCAGCGTCGACTACGACTCGCTGCAGAGCCGGTCCACGGTCGCGAAGAGCTACTACATGGAGATCCTCGACCGGCTGAACCAGACCACGACCTTCAAGAACCTGGACAAGATCTCGCTCCACCCGCTCGACAAGGCGCAGGTCCCCGGGTCGCCCATCTCCCCCAACATCCCGGGGATCATGAGGACCAGCATCGGCCTCGGGGTTCTCGTCTTCCTCGCGATCGCGATCGGACTCGGCTTCGTCGACGACCGTGTCAAGAGCGCCTGGGACGTCGAGTCCTTCATCGGCGTGCACCTCCTAGGGATAATCCCGCAGCTCGGCACCATCCGGGACGACGAGAAGATCGGGCTCCTCGACGTCGCGGCCGGCAACGAGTCGGCCAACGAGGCCTTCCTCGGCCTCTACAGCTCGGTGAAGATACAATCCAAGCTGGATTTCCCCAAGTCCATACTGGTCACGAGCACGATCCCCGGCGAGGGCAAGACCCTCATCTCGTGCAACCTGGCGGCCTGCTTCGCCCGGCACGGCAAGAAGACGCTCCTGATTGACTGCGATCTCCGCCGCCCGATGCTGCACCGGCATTTCCGCCAGCAGAACACGGCCGGCATCATTTCCTGGTTCGAGCAGGGCGCGCACATGGACGGCGACGTCCTCACGAACCCCGAGCTCGGGATCGTCAAGCTCGGCGAGAACCTCTGGCTCCTCACGTCCGGCGGCCGCTCCAAGAGCCCGACGGAGCTCCTTGAGAACCCCGTCTTCCCCCAGCTGCTCGAGCGCCTGAAGAAGCAGTTCGACCTCGTCGTGATCGACTCGCCGCCCATGGGCGCCGTCACCGACGCCATGCTGATCGCGGAGCGCGCGGACGAGGTCATCTATGTGTGCCGCTTCAACCGCGCCTACCGGAAGCACATCAAGCTCTACATCAAGGCGCTCAGGGAGGGTAAGAACGAGATCCTGGGGATCGTCCTGAACGGCCTGTCGCCGCGGCGGATCGAGTACTACTCGAATTATCGCTACTACAGGAGCTACAAGAAGTACTACGGCGCCCAGACCTAGGGTGGACCCCGCCCGTGCCGAAGCCGCTCTCAGCGTACCTCCCCGAGGCGTTTGACCCGAGGCTCCCGATAGCGCTCATCGCGGGCAAGGGCATCTACCCCGCGCTCGTCGCCAGGGCCGCCCGGGCCTCGGGAATCCCTGTGCGCCTGATCGCCTTCGACGGGGAGACGGACCCGGACCTCGTGGCGTCGTTCCCCGAGACCGAGCGCCATTGCGTCCATGTGGGGCAGGTCGGCAAGACGCTGCGCCTCCTGGATAAGTTCGGCGCCGGCTACGCCATCATGGCGGGCCAGGTGACGCCGCGCCGCCTTTTCCACGGGCTTCGGCCGGACCTCAAGGCCGCGCAGATCCTCCTGACCCTCAAGCGCCGCAACGCCGAGACGATCTTCGGCGCCGTCGCGAAGGAGATCGAGGCCCTCGGGATCCGGCTCCTCGACGCCCGGGCCTTCCTGGACGGGCAGCTGGTGTCGCTGGGCTGCATGACCGGGGACCGCTTCCCGATCGAGAAGGAATACCTGGACCACGGCATCCACGTGGCGAAGGAATGCGCCCGGCTGGACATCGGCCAGGGCTGCGTGGTCCGCAAGGGGACTGTCCTCGCCGTCGAGGCTTTCGAGGGCACCGACGAGATGCTCCGGCGGGCCGGTGGCCTCAAGGCGGACGAGACGCTCTTCGTGAAGACGGTCAAGGGCCGCCAGGACTTCCGCTTCGATGTGCCCTGCTTCGGGATTCGCACCCTGGAGACGATGCGCGAGTCGGGGCTGCACGCCGCGGCCCTGGAGGCAAAGGGAGTCCTCCTCCTCGACAAGGAGGCCGTCCTCGACAAGGCCCGGTCCTGGAAGATCAGCCTCCTCGGCTTCTGATGGAGCTGGCGGGCACCGGGCGGCGAGTCGCGGAAGAACAAGGGGCAGCATGACGGCGCCTTCGCCCGACGACATGGAGAGGATCTACCCCCTGGAGGACTGGAGCCGGGACCTGGGCCTGTGGTTTTCCAGGAGGGACCTCTCGCCCGCGGACTTCCCCCGGTTCGCGGCCTATTACCACGAGACGCAGGCGGACAATCCCAAGAGGGAGGACAATTGCGCGCGGATGTGGACGACGGTGACCTTCCTGCAGTCGCACCTGCCCGAGCTGGTCCGCGCCGGCGCGGCCCCGGCGGGGCCGTCGGGGGAGACCACCCTGCCGCCCTCCCTCGTGACCGCGCTTTACCGCGCCTTCATGAGCCCGGTGGGCGCCTCAAATCCCCGCGGCATCACCGTGCCGCTCATCCTCCAGGTCGTTAAGGAGCAGAAGGACTGGAATGAGGACAGGTCGTGACCCCGTGAAGGGGCCAGAAATGCCCGGCTGGGGCAGGCGGGCCGCTTGCCCTTTGGCGCCCGGCGGGTCAATTTGCGGCGACGCCGGCGCCTGCCGGCATCTCATCCCATGCAAAACGACGTCGTAGCCGTGACAGTCCGGGCGGTGGCCCCCACCACCAATGCCTGTGCCGTGTTCCTCGGGAATGACGAGAAGACGTTCGTGATCTACGTCGACCGCCCGGTCGGGACCGCGATCCAGATGACGCTCGACGGGGTCAAGAAGGACCGCCCGATGACCCACGACCTGATCGGCAGCATCCTCGTGGGGCTCGGCACCAAGCTCGAGCGGATCGTGATCAACGACGCCCGCGAGCAGACCTTCTTCGCCAGGATCCTCCTCTCCATGGAGAACGAGCTCGGGACGAAGATCGTCGAGATCGACGCCCGGCCGAGCGACTCAATCGTCCTCGCCCTGCAGCAGAAGCGGCCGATCTTTGTCGCCCGGGCCGTCTTTGACGCCGTCCTCGACGGCACCGAGACCCTGGAGCAGTGGCGCAAGCAGCAGGACGATCCGGGCTCGGAGCTGCCCTGACCGTGCCGCAGTCCCTGCCCTCCCAGATCGCGCCGGGCCAACCCCTGACGGCGCTCGCGCCGATGCAGGACGTGACCGACCTCGCGTTCATGAGGGTCGTCGCGACGTACGGCGCTCCGGACTACTTCTTCACGGAGTTCTTCCGGGTGCACGCCCAGTCGCGCCCCGAGCGCCACATCCTTCGCAGCATTGACGAGAACGACACGGGGCGCCCCGTCTTCGCCCAGCTGATCGGCGAGGATATCCCGCACATGGTCCGGACCGCCGAGGCGCTGGCGGCGCACCCGATCGCGGGGATCGACGTGAACCTCGGCTGCCCGGCACCCAAGGTCTACAAGAAGAACGTCGGGGGCGGCCTCCTGCGCGATCCCGGGAAGATCTCCGCCATCCTCTCCGCCCTGAGGGCGGCGGTGCCGGGACTCCTGACGGTCAAGATGCGGATAGGCTTCGAGGACGCCGGCAACTTCGCGCGGATCCTCGACATCGTGAACGAGAACCGGGTCGACCTGCTGGCGGTCCACGGACGGACGGTTCGCGAGATGTATCGCAGCGACGTGCACTATGACAGGATCGCGGAGGCCGCGGGGCGGGCGCGGTGCCCCGTCCTCGCGAACGGAAACGTCACCTCGGCCGCCAGGGCCGTTGAGATCGTCCGGGACACCGGAGCCCGCGGCGTCATGGTCGGGCGGCACGCGATCCGCAACCCCTGGATATTCGGGCAGTGCCGCGAGCGCTTCGCCGGCCTCCCCCGCTCCCGGGTCTCGCTTGCCGATGTCCGCGAGTACGTGCAGCGCCTCTACCTGGCGACGCGTGACCCGGCGGTGCCCGAGAGGGCCCATGTGAACAAGATGAAGAAGTACCTCAACTTCGTCGGCCAGGGGGTGGACCCGCGGGGCGAGTTCCTCCACGACATGCGCCGCGCGGAGTCCGAGGCCGAGCTCTTTGAGACCTGCGACCGCCACCTCCTGCGGGGGGAGGGCGAATTCGCATCCGAGCCCTACCCCGGCGTGATCGCCCGGCCGAACTGCGAGACGCCCGAGGAGTCGGACGGCTGCTCCCTGGAGACCGTCACGGCCTAGGGCCGCCTACTCGAGGCCGAGGGACTTGCGCCCCGCCTCGGAGATCATCCTCGGGTTCCAGATCGGGTCCCAGACGATGTGGACCTTCGCCCGCTCGACTGCTGGAAGGGCCGCGATTTTCTGCCGGGCATCCTCGGCGATCACCGGGCCCATGCCGCAACCCGGCGCCGTCAGCGTCATCTTGACGTCGACCGCGTTCGCCCCGGAGGCGGTCTTCTCGATGGAGAGGTCATAGATGAGCCCCAGGTCGACGATGTTGACCGGGATCTCTGGGTCAAAGCAGGTGCGCATCACGTCCCAGACCGCCTTCTCGCTGAACTCCCCGGCCGGGGCCGCCTCGTCCTCGGCCAGCGTGAGCCCCTCGACGGCGGCCGCGTCGGCGCGGGCTATCCGGAAAAGGCCCCTGTCCGTCCTGACCGTCACGTTGCCGCCGAGAGTCTGCATGACCTCGACGGACTCGCCCGCCATGAGCGTGATCGCGTCCCCCGCGGGGATCGCCGTCGCCGCGGTGTCCTTCAGGATCCGGTTTGGCATGTCAGCGGATGACCACGTTGGCCGGCATCCTTGCGTAGAGGTCCTGCGGGTCGTTGAGCGCCTTGAGCCACGCGAGCTCGGACTGGATGCGCTCGGTGATCTCGCCGACCAGGCCCGTCGGGGACTGCACATGGAGGCCGGCGGGGGCGAATTTGCCGAACATCTCGGCGATCGCCTCGGAAAGGTTCCTCGACCTCGGGTATTCCGAGACCTTGAAATTGTCCCCGAGGTCGGCCTGCTTGGCGGCGTACTTGACCGCGGCGTCGAGGCCGCCGATCTCGTCCACGAGGCCAAGCTTGAGCGCGTCCGTCCCGGACCAGACCCGGCCCTGGGCGATCTCCATGACGCGGCTCCGCGGCAGCTTGCGGCCCTCGGCAACCATGGCCACGACCTGGCTGTACAT
>PMSP01000101.1 GCA_003168315.1 Opitutaceae bacterium | reverse complement strand
GCAGGACCTCGACGATCGGGCGATTGGCCGCCATCGCGCCGCGGGTGGCGAACGATACCGAAATGATGGTCGCAATAATCACCAGGATGAGGATGCCGACGCCGGCGAACACGGTAGCGCCGGTCATCGACCGCATCCGCTCGATCCAGGCGCGGTGATCGTCGACGCTTGCCGACGGTGCCACCTGCGTCACCCTGGCGCGCAGCGCCGCCAGATCGAGCGCGGTGCCCGGCTGGACCCGCGCGACAATGACGCGCGGCACCGGCAGGTCGTCGAATGAAAGCCCGCTACCGAGCCACGGCTCCAGCAGCTTGGCGGATTCCTCCTTGGTAAAAGGCTTGATCTCGACGATGCCGGGCTGCCCGCGCATCGCCTCGGTGACCGCGGCCGCATCGCGGTCGATATCGCGCCCGGCCGTGGGGGTCACCTGAATGGTGATTTCGCTCGCGACCTCGGACTGCCACTCCGCCGCCGAGGCGCTCACCAGCAGCACCGCGCCGGTGGTGATCGAGGCGAGGAACGTCATGATGGCGACGACGGCGACCAGCGCGCGGCCGGAGATCGAGGCACGCGGCACGATCGGCGACAGGTTGCGCGCGCGCGCCGGCACCTGCGGACGCTCGTGTCCGAGATCCATCAACGGGCCGTGCTCGTCGTCTATTCTACTCATAGATATGCAGCCGTCCCTGATGCAGCACCAGCCGCCGCGCCTCATACTGGTCCATCAGCGTGATGTCGTGGGTCGCGATGATCACCGCGGTGCCGGACTTGTTCAACTCGATGAACAACCGCAATAATCGCCGCCCCAGGGTCGGATCGACGTTGCCGGTCGGCTCGTCCGCCAGGATGATGGTCGGCTGGTTCGCGAGGGCGCGGGCGACGGCGACCCGCTGCTGCTCGCCGCCGGAGAGGTGCGTCCCCAGCCGGTGGGTCTTGTCGGACAGGCCGACCGAGGCGAGGAGCCTCGTCGCGCGCTCCTGCATCTGCTCCGGGGTCAGGCGCCCGAGCTTGCGCATCGGCATCATGACGTTCTCCAGGGCCGTGAACTCGAGCATGAGGAAGTGAAACTGGAAGACGAAGCCGATGTGCTCGCCGCGGGCCGCCGTCCGGACGGCGTCCACGCTGTTCGACATGAGGCGGCCGTTTATCCAGATCTCGCCCCCGTCCGGCTGGTCCAGGAGGCCGAGGAGGTAGAGGAGTGTCGACTTCCCGCAGCCGGAGGGGCCGACGATCGCGTAGACATTGCCCGCCTGGGCCTCGAACGACACGCCCTTCAGCACGTGGACCCGGCCCTCGTCCTTCCCGAGGTAGCGGTGCAGCTTGTCGCAGCGCATGGCGATCTTGGTCTCGTCGGCCATGGGGTGCGCCCTACTGGGCCGTCCCCCGGATGATGTCGCCCGGCTCGAGCCTCGCGGCCCGCCGCGAGGGAATCACGCTCGCCAGCATGACGAAGATGATGGCCGTCGAGACCGCCTCGATGTAGTGCCACTTGGACCACTCCACCAGGAACTTGCGCGACGTGAAGATTCCGGTGATCGGGAGCGGGTACTGGGAGACGGCGTAGGTTATCCCGGCCCCCACCGCGCAGCCGATGAGGGTGCCGATCACGAGGACGACCGTCGCCTGCCAGAGGAAGATCCGGGAGATGTCCTCCCGGCTGTAGCCCATGGACCGCAGGATCGCGATCTCCTTCGTCTTCTCGAGGACTATCATGGCGAGCGTGTTGAACATCGCCAGGCCCGCGATGAGCGTGAAGACGGAGACCGTTATTCCCGTGGCGATCCGGAGCGCCCGGAAGACCCCGAGCCAGGACTTTTCGCGGTCCTGCCAGGCGTCCGCCTTGTGCTGGAGGGCGTTCGTCATCTCCGCCGCGTCCTCGCGCGCGGTGTCCCGGTTGATCAGGCTCACCTGGAGATAGGTGGCCCCGGTCGGCTTCTTGAAGAGGGCCTTCGCCTCGTCCATCTGCAGGTAGATCCGGACGCTGTCGATGTCGTTCACCCCGGTCTGGTACACCGCGCTCACCTTGTAGTGGTGGATCTCCCCGTGGTTCTCCAACTCGAAGTTGTCCCCCGGCTCGAGCTGGAGCCTGTCGGCGATCACGCGGCCGATCAGGGCGCCCCCCTGCTGGACCCGGAAGTCGTTCAGGGAGCCGAGCACGATCTGCGAGGCGAGGTCGGAGACGCTCAGGTGGTCCTCAAGGTTGATGCCATAGGCCTGCCCCGACTGCTCCCGGAACGAGCTGCGGATCGTCACCGTTCCCCGCAGGACCGCCGACACGCCCTTCACGTTGTGGAACGACTTGACGCCTTCCGTCAGTATCTCCGGGTAGTCAATCCCCTCGATGTACTTCTGCCCCTCCTTCTGCCGGATCGAGTATCCCGAGTTGTAGTCGCCGGCCTCCTGGCTCCTCTGCGTCTCCTGCAGCTTGTCCTGGATCAGGATGGCGCCGTTCGTCCCGAGGATCGTCTTGATGAAGAACTCCTGGAAGCCGCTCGTCGCGGCCTGGGTCACGATGAAGAGGCCGACGCCGAGGATGATGCACGACAGGCTCATCAGCATGGCGCGCTTCTTCGCCGTCAGGAAGCGGAGCGCGATGCGGAAGTTCTGGGACATCCGGGCGTCCTATTTCCTCTTGGAGATGGCGTCGGACGGGAGCTCCTGGACGTTCACGCTGTCACCGTCCCGGAAACTGTCCAGGTCCTCCACGATGACCTCCTCGCCGGGCTCGAGCCCGCTCAGGATCTCGACTCCCGTGACCCAGACGTAGCCCTTCTTCACCGGCCGCAGCTCGACCTTGCCGTCCTTGACGACGTACACGTTCTCGTTCAGGAGCGCCCGCCTAGGGATGATAGCGTTCGCATGGCGCCGGTTGACCTCGATCGTCACCTCGCCCGTTATCCCGGGGACCAGCTTTTCCGGCGCGATGTCCGTCACCTTGAGATCGACCAGGTGGCGCTGCGTTATCGGGTCGGCGGTCGGCAGGATCTTCGTCACGACGCCGTGGTAGAGCCATTCCCCGTAGGGAAGGAAGGTGACGGTGGCCTTCTGGCCCTCCTTGATGTTGGCGAAGTCCTCCTCGCTGATCTTCGCCTCGACGACCCGGTCGGTCGTGATGAGCGTCACGATCGGGGAATCAACCTGGATCAGGTCGCCGGGATGCGCGTAGACGGCCGACACGACGCCGTCGAAGGGCGCCCTTATGGTCATCTTGTCCATGTCGCGCCTCTTGGCCTTGAGGGTGGTCTCGTCGGTCTGCAGGTCCTCCTCGTTGACCAGCTTCTCGATCGCCATCCTGTTCTGGATCGTCTCAACCAGCCGCCGCGCCTTCTGGTACTCGCTGTCCGAGAGCTGGCCCAGCTTGAACAGGTGCTCGGTGTTGTTGAAGTCCGACTGGGCCGTCTCGAGCTCGTACTTGGTGGACGTTCCGACCTCCACCCGCTGCTTCGACGAGTTGTACTGGTTCTGGATCTGCTCGATCGCGATCTCGATGTCGCCCGTGTCCAGCTGGACGAGGAGGTCGCCCTCCTTCACGGGCACGCCCGAGTCGAGCTTGTAGCCCTTGCTGAGCACCCGGCCGCTGATGGCGCTCTTCATCTGCATGGAGTACTTCTCGCTCACCGTGATGCTGCCCGGCTCCGCGTCGATCGCGTCGCCGCTGATGACGGGCTCGACCTTGGCTGTCTGCCTCAGGTACCTGGAGACGGCCACGGCGGCGACCGCGATCACCCCGAGGGCGACCAGGACCTTGAGCCAGAGGAGGGACCTGCGGGGTTTATCGGACATAGCGTGCGGATATGTTGGCGATCGCCGGGTCTATGCCGGCGAGCGAGATAAATTCGGTCCAGCGGCTCATGTAATCCATGCGCGCATAGGCCATCAGGTACTGGGTGGCGTAGAAATTGAGGGTTCCGGTGTCGATGGTTGCCTGCGACGCATACCCGAGGCTCCGGTCCTGGTTGAGCCGCTTCACCTCGGCCCCGATGAGCGCGTTGTGCACCTCGGCGAGCGACAGGGCCCGGGATGAAAACCCGAGCTGGTGGCGCATGTCGGTGATGAGGTCGATCGTCTGGTCGACATAGGTCTGCCTCTGCCGCTCGTAGAGCCGCTTGCTGGCCAGCGCGGCGAGCTTCTGGCCGCGGGTGGCAAACCCGTCGAAAATGGACCAGTTGGCCGCTATGCTGTAGGCCTCCGACTGGACGCCGACCTGGGAAATGCTGCCCGTGGATGCGGAGGTGTAATTGGAGAAGCTGTAGCTCGCGGCCGCGCTCACCTTCGGCAGCAGCCGCACTTTGGCTATCGAGTAATTCAGGTCCCCCTCCTTGACCGACATCTTGTAGATCTCGCTCTGGAAGGTGCTCTCGATGCCGTCGCCCACGAATCCCGTCAGGATCGAGTCGGCAAGCGCGGCGGCAAACTCCGGATGGGGCAGTTCGGTGGGGATCGAGTCGTCGTTCAGGCTCTCGATCCCGACCAGGTGCATGAATATGCGCTTCGCATTGTCGTAGTCCTCCTGCGCCCTGTCGCGCATGAGCCTGGCCTCCTCGAGGTCGAGCTTGAAGCCCTGGACCTCCGCCTCCGAGACCGAGCCAGCCTCGAAGCGAACCTGCTGCGCCGCAAGGGACTCCTCCGAGATCTGCTGCTTGAACGCCTGGTTCCTGACCAGGATCTTCTTGTTGATGATCCCCATGTACTGCTCGCGAAGCGTGATCGCAAGGAGGCGGTAGGCATCCTCGAACTGGCGGCTGGCCACCTTGATCTGGAGGTTTGAGATGGCCAGCTGGTTCTTGAGCGCGCCCCATTCAAACACGTTCTGGCTCACGTTCGCACTGTAGAACAGGCCCTTCGAGGTGCTGGGGGCGCCATCGGATATCGTCTCGTGGCTCACGCCGTAGTCGGCACCGACGCCGACCTGGGGCAGCAGCTGCGAGATGCTCCCGTACTTTGAGGCCTCAATGGCGGCAAGGTTGATGCTGGCGGCAATCGTGTTCGGCGAGCGCTCAACGGCTTCCACGAGGAGCGGCTTCAGGCCCGGCATGTAGTCCTCGGGCATCGTTCCCTGGATGGAAGGCGCCTCGGCGCGGAGGGACGCGGCAGCGGCCAGGATGAGTGACAGGGTTATCGGCAGTCTCATTCTTGAGTCAAAGTGGTCGTTCAGACCGCGGGAATTTGGAATCGAAGGCAATCATAAATCCCTGTGCGGGCCCGGAGTTTCCTTGAGCCCGGGGGGACATCTAAGGCACTCTCTGCGTTCCATTTAATTGAACCCATGAACGCGGGCGAATCGCTGCCGGTTGGGCAGCATGACCTTGAAATCCAGGGCAACCGTCAGGCCTGGCAGCGCAAGCCGCGGCTGCAGGCGGTCTACCGGCGTTTTCACGAGATGATCGCGTCCCGCCTGGACCGCTCAGTCGCGGGCCTGGTCGTGGAGCTCGGTTCCGGCATGGGATCGATCAAGGAGGTCATACCCGACTGTGTCACGACCGACCTCTTCGCAAACCCCTGGCTCGACCGCCAGGAGAACGCCTACAGCTTGAGCTTTGCGGACGGAAGCGTCTCAAATCTGATCCTTTTCGACGTGTGGCACCACCTGAGGTACCCGGGAACGGCCCTGGCGGAGTTCCGGCGCGTCCTTGCCCCGGGCGGCCGGGTGATCGTGTTCGACCCCGCCATCAGCCTGTCCGGAAGGTTCATCTACGGCCTCTTCCACCATGAGCCGATAGGAATGGGCCTTCCGTTGACCTGGGACGCGCCGGCCTCGTTCAAGGCCGCCGACGCGGACTACTTCGCCGCCCAGGGCGCGGCCACTCGGATCTTCTGGCGGCGCGAGGCGCCGGAGCGGCTTTCGGGCTGGGAAATGGTCGAGGCGACGCCGCTCCCCTCCTTCGAATACTTTGCCACCGGCGGCTTCTCGGGGCCCCAGCTGGGATTCATGGGCTTCTGGCGCGGCCTCGACCGGGTGCTCTCGCCCTGGCCGAACCTGTTCGCAGCGCGCATCATTGTCGTTCTTAGGAGAATGGTGTAGCCCATAAGCTATTCCCTATGAAAAGCATGAGATTTCACGCCCCGAGGATCCTTTATGGATTCTCATGGATTCTGATTGGCGCAAACCGGGAAGCATGAAGATAACCGTCGATATTCCGGAGGACGCTTTGAGGGATCTCATGGGCTACACTAAGGCGGCCACAAAGCGGGCCGCCATCCTGCAGGCTGTCGATGACTTCAACCGCCGGCAGCGCATGGCGCGCCTGACGAGATTCGCCGGCAGGTTCACTGATTTCATGGGCCAGGAGGATCTCTCCCGGATGCGCGCAGAGCGAAAATGACCATGGTTGTCGTCGATATCCATTTCGCGGCGCTCGATGAACGGTACACCCACCGGTGAAGACTGACGTCCCGCACACGAATTCTGAGATCAATGAGCCGCACCTGGAGCAGGTTCGCGCGTGGTATGAGAAGCAGCCGGCCAAGCTCAAGTGGACGTCGCTCGGCTACAGGGCCATGCTGGCCCACTATTACGGCGTCCTTATTCCCCCGGAGGCCTCGGTCCTTGAGATTGGTTGCGGGGGCGGCGAACTCCTTGCTCGGCTGAAGGCGAAGCGCAAGGTGGGGATTGACCTCTCGGAGAAGCAGATCGCGGCCGCGCGCAAGCGCGCGCCGGAGTGCGAATTCCACGTCCAGGTCGCCGAGTCGCTGGAGCTCGGGGAGCGCTTCGACTACATCGTGATCTCCGACACCCTCAACTTCGCCGCCGACGTGCAGCAGATCTTCGAGCGGCTGCACTCGGTCTCCCACCCGGGGACGCGCCTGATCGTCAACTATTCCTCGGCCCTCTGGCGCCCGTTCTTCGCGCTCGCCCATTCGCTCGGTCTCAAGTCAGGCGGCCCGCAGAGCAACTGGCTGACCACGGCGGACGTCGTCGGGCTGATGGGCCTCGCCGACTGGGGCGTCCTGACGAAGCAGCCCCGGATCCTGAGCCCCGTCCGGGCCGCCGGCCTCGGCGACTTCATCAACCGCTGGCTGGCCCCGCTCTTCCCGCTGTTCTGCGTCACGGTCTTCTGCGTGGCCCGCTCGACCCGCCACAGGGAGACTGGACCCCTCACTGTCTCCGTCGTCATACCCGCCCGGAACGAGGCGGGCAACATCGAGGCGGCGGTCCTTCGGACTCCCGACATGGGCGCGGGCTCCGAGCTCATCTTCGTCGAGGGCCACTCCAAGGACAACACCTGGGAGGAGATCGAGCGCGTCGCCGCTAAGTACCCGAAGCGCAGGATCAAGACCCTCAGGCAGGCGGGCCGCGGCAAGGGCGACGCGGTCCGCGCCGGCTTCGCGGTCGCCGAGGGCGACCTCTTTATGATACTCGACGCCGACCTCACGGTCCCGCCCGAGGAGCTCACCAAGTTCTACGAGGCCATCGTCTGCGGCAGGGCCGAGTTCGCAAACGGATCCAGGCTCGTCTACCCGATGGAGAAGGCCGCCATGCAGTTCCTCAACATGTGCGCGAACAAGACTTTCGGTGTCCTCTTCACCTGGATCCTCGGCCAGCCCCTCAAGGACACGCTCTGCGGCACCAAGGTCCTCAGGCGCGCCGACTATGAGCGCATCGTGGCCAACCGGGCCTATTTCGGTGACTTCGACCCCTTCGGCGACTTCGACCTCCTCTTCGGCGCGGCGCACCTGAACATGAAGTTGGTCG
Organism: Opitutaceae bacterium; assembly: GCA_003168315.1. Lineage (GTDB taxonomy): Bacteria > Verrucomicrobiota > Verrucomicrobiia > Opitutales > Opitutaceae > Palsa-1447. Next base: position 469 of record PMSP01000101.1, on the reverse strand, counting down.
ACGTGCCCGTGCGCTACAGGGACCGGACCTACGGCTCGACCAACATCCACAGGTGGAGCCACGGCTGGCTGCTGCTTCGCATGGTGGCCTTCGCCGCAAGGAAGCTGAAGTTCGTTTGAAACAGAGGTTTGCCATCCGCCCGGGCCGACCAAAGAACTCTCCTTCCTGATGGCGTCCCAACCCTCCCCCGTCCGCATCGGCGTCATTGGCCTCGGCCAGTGGGGCCCCAATCATGTCCGCAGCTTCGGCAGGATGGAAGGCTGCGAGATCGTCAGGATCTGCGACCGCTCGCAGGAGCGGCTCGCCTCCGCCCGGCGGCAGTTCCCGGGGATCGGGACGACCCGCGACGCGGGCTCGGTCACGAAGGCTTCCGACATCGAAGCCGTCATCGTCGCGACTCCCGTCCAGTCCCACTTCCGCCTGGTGAGGCAGGCGCTGGAGCATGGGAAGCACGTGCTCTGCGAGAAGC
>PMSP01000026.1 GCA_003168315.1 Opitutaceae bacterium | reverse complement strand
CGGATCTCGTGGCTCATGTTTGCCAGGAACTCCGACTTGGCCTCGTTGGCCTTCTCGAGCTGCTCGGTCTTCTTCTGGACCAAGACCTCCAGGCGGGCGTTCTGCCTGTGCAGAAAGGCGACCCGCCACTGGAATGCCCCAAAAATGGCCGCCACGAAAAGGAGCCCGAACGCGACCATCGCCGGGAGCGTCCGATACCACGGCGGCAGCATCGTGAAAGTCCAGAACGACGCCGGGCTTGTGAGCCCGGCGTCGTTGATGACGCGAACCGCCAATTCGTAGTGGCCATTCTGCAGGCGCGCCAGGCCGAGGTGGTCGGCATTGCTGGGCGCGGACCATTCGTCGTTTCCGCCGGAAAGCTTGGTCTGGAACCTGACCGCATCCCGCCGCGCGAACTCGACGGCGGAGAAATCGAAGCTTACGGAATTCTTTGCGGCGGGAATCTCTTCACCCTGCCGTACGCTCGATTGAATCAGGGGCGCGAGTGGTGCCTCGACCGCCTTGACCTCACCAGGGACGACTCGGAGCAATCCGTCGATCCCTCCGACCCAGAGAACCCCTCGGTTGTCGACGAAGAGGGACTTGATCTCGCCTATCTGCGCCAGGCCCGGGACCTCGAACGAACGCCACGAGGCCTCCCTCGCGGACTTGGCAGTCAACCGGCCGATGACCGGGATGCGCGGCCCGTCCGAAAAGGGGCTTTCAAACGCCACCCAGATGGCGCCGGCCGGATCCCGGTTGGATATCTTAGTCGCGATGGTCTTGGGCGTCGCCGCCAGCACTCCCGAGGGCTCGGTTGGCGAGCGGTAGATCTCCACTCCCTTGCTTGTGAAGACGGCTATGGAGTCGTCCACGCCCGCGACGCTGGCGGGCCCCGTCTCAACCGGGCCGTCGCCGGCCTTTATCCGGACTGGCACAGCTGGGGTCTGGGACGGCTGCGGCACGAAAAAGACTCCCCGCGTGCCCGTCCCGACCCACACGCTGCCCTTCGAGTCCTCGACGAGCGTCTGGGGGATGTCGGGCAGATGGGCGAGAGTAGTCGCCGTCGCTGTCCCGACGGTGGCGCCCGCGAGCCGCACGATGTCGAATCCATTTGCGAGGAGAAAGGTGTCCGGGACCCTCACCGAGCGACGTATCAGGAGCACATCGGTGTTCGAGGAGAATATCTGGGTCGCCCTGTCGCCTTCGATTCGGTCCACCCTCTTGTACCCCGATGCGTAGATGATATCATCCGACGAGCCTTCGAGGTCGGTATAGCGGCCCGCCAGGCGCGGCAGCGCATGGACAAAGGAGGTCCCCTTTTCGCTGATCTGCAGGCCGAAAACACCCTCCTCGGTGGCGATAAATATGCGCGAGCCCGTCTGCGCGATGCTGAGGCAGGCCTTTCCATTCAGCCCCTGTTTCGAGTCGTAAAGCGTGACACCTGAATCAATGGAGACACGCCCGACGCCCACCGCGGAGGTGGTCCACAGCGCGCCGTCCCTGGAAACGAAAAGTGAATAGATGCTGCGCGACGGCAGCCCCTCGTCAGTGGAGATGACCTTCTCGACGTTTCCTGAGGCGTCGACGATCGCCAGGCCGCCATATAGCGTACCGAGGCAAAGCTCGCCACGCGATGAACGACAGGCGCATGTGAGAACATTCGTCCGAATGAAGCCCGTCGCGTTTGGCCCAAACTCAGAGACTTCGCCGTTGTCGAAACGAGCCAATCCGTCGGTTGTTCCGAGCAGCCAGCCTTTTGAATCCTTTTCCATCCATATTACGCCGGCACCTTTCAGGGCTTGCGCAGAGATGAACTGGCGCGGCCCATCGCTCTCCAGCGACCAAAGGCCGGTCAGGGGATTGCTCACGTAGATTTTATTTCCGGCGCGCATGCATTGCAGCCTTCTTGCACCCGGCATTGAGAAGACTCGGAACTGCTCGCCGTCCCATACCATCGTTGACGTGGACGAAACAAACACCACGCCGGCTCCGTCGGCAGTCGCCTGCCAGACGTCTCCGAATTCGCGAGCCGACCTGGGCAATTGATCGACAAGCGAGTGATAGGGCGAAAGCCCCTTCTCCGTAACGTCAAAATATCCGACCTCGTTGACGGCTCCGACCCAAAGACGGTGGTTGGGGCCGAATGCCAAGGAGCGGACGGCATAGCTCCCCGGCACCGCAAACTTGGACCAGCGTTCCCCATCGAAGACCAGCACCCCATCGCAGCCAAAGTAGAGGATGCCATTCTCGTCCTCGGCGGTTACCCAGCTGCTTTCGGAACCGCCGCCGGAATCTCGGGCGGTAAAGCTGTTTACTATCGGGCGGCCTTCTTCGCCCCGGGCCAAATCAGGCACCGCCAGGGCCGATACCCCGACAAAAACGGCAACGCTTAGAAGTTGGAACGGTTTCAAAGGGGGGCAGCTCCGAGCAAATGGGGGTATCAGCCGTTTGGCGCAGCGATTTACTACAGGAAAAAGCGTAATCGCGGGCATGAAAATAGGCGATTTCTGGAATAGGCAGCCGAGTAATATCGGGCATATATTTGCTCCGATGAAAACAATCAATCGTATGGCACTAGGTACAATTACCAGTCTTCTGCTTTCAGCGGGACTGGCCCGGGCAGCCCAAAGGCTTGACCCTCTCACAAAGTCGATCGGCGCCCAGAATTTCGGGTCGAGCTCAACCGAGCCGTCCTCGAGCGCTTGCGGGGTTCCTTGCTTCTACCAGCCCTAATAAAGATTGGCCGGTTTCAGAGGAATCGGGCGCAGCATTACCATGCTCAGCGTAGCAGGATATCGTTATCGCAATGTGCTGGAGTCTGAGGGCGGCCCCGTTAGCCGGGTCTCCCTCCGTGAGTTTCCCGTCTACGGCCGCGCAATGTACCAGGCGAATGCCTGGCTGTCGGATAAAGTTGTAGCCCGTAAGCAGAAATTCGCCCTCTACAGCGATGCCGACGGCACCGGGACCGCCGAGGTTCCGATGGTCGCCCGGTACATGGCGATTTCCGAGACGATGGAGCGATGGGCGTACCGGGTCAAAGTGCGGGCGCCGGACCGCGAGCTCTACGGCTTTGACATCGACGAGTCGTCCAACGGAATGGCGGCGTTCCCCGGCCTTTTCCACACCGAGGCCCGAAAACGGGCCCAGTTGGAGGCGGTGGAGCGCACGAGCATCATCGCCTGGTGGGAGGGAGTCCTGGACGGGGAGGTCCGTTCCACGGAATGGCCTGGAATCAGCGCCCTAGTCCTTCCCAGCCCCATCGGAGTCGGCGTGACCGTGGTGGCCTTTCGCCAGGTAAGGCCCGACTGCTTTGCCTATGGGCAGGGCGCGGCGACCGATTACTTCGGCGCATGTGAGAGGGCGGTGATGGAGCTGGCGCGCAACGAATATGTCCTCGGGCTGCGCCGGGTCTCCATGGGCCTGGCCACCCAGGAAGTACCCTCCGATCTCTTCGAGCGGAGGTGCCTTTTCTTTTCGACGGCCGAGGGGCACGCCCTATTTCAGGAGCGGCTGCACCGCCCGATAACCGGGCCGCGGTTCCGTTCGGAGATCATCTGTGACGCGGAGATTGAGGGACCGTGGACCGAGTACGCCTCGGTGTGGCGCGTCCTGATCAAGCCGGCGACCACCGAGTTCCTCGTGAACTCGGAGCGCTACTTCTTCTGGTAGGACGCCTGCGGCCGGCGTGGCACGCTTCGGCGGCCCGAAAAGGGCCGTTTTTTTGCGCCCCTCAATAATGGCGCACTCCTTGCGTTGTGCCCGCCGGCCGGCTCCCGCCGGATAGCGGGGTCGCGCGGCGCCCTCGGGGGGGAATGCGCGGCGCGCCGCCA
>PMSP01000098.1 GCA_003168315.1 Opitutaceae bacterium | reverse complement strand
GCAATACGTGCCGATCGCGCGGCTTTCCTGGATCGGAGGGGGGCGCGTATCGTTCATCGTGCATGAGCTCCAGCCCATCGACGACCGCATCGCCGTGGAGCTGCTGTCGGAGTCGGGATATGTGGAATTCATCGCGCAGTGGGCCCGTCTCCTGGCATCGGCTCACCTGAGGAGCGGGGGATGGAAGGGAAGCGCCGACCTGGACACCCTGATCGCCTATGGCCAGTCCCTCAACCTGGGCGTACGGCGGCGCCTGCTGGGCGCCGCGTCCAGGGCCGCCGCGTTGCAGCTGCGCGCATGGGGGGAATTCAAGGCATCCGGGCACGGAAAGCCCCCGCGCGGGGGCTGATATCACGGCCGGACGCCATGCCGACCCAAAATCTGCAGACCGCATGGCCTTTGGGGTTCGAGGCCAGCCGGGACCGGTCTTAGGTCTAGGGGTCGCGAAGGTCGGTCGCGACGGTGCCGACGGCTGCCTTGGTCGGCGCAAGCACCTGGATCTCAACCCGGGTCAGTTCGGGATCGGTCAGGTTGATGGCCCACAGGTGCTCGCCGTTCACCGTCGGCAGGTGTTTGGCCTGTGTGGCAATGCCCCCGTTGCGAAGCATCCGGTAAGCGGTGCCGATATCGCCAACCTCGAAGTTCACGTGGTCAAACGCACCCGCCGCCCACTTGTTCAGGGGCGGGTCGAAAAAGATCAGCTCGATCAACTCGCTTCGAGGTCCGGGCAGCCGAAACTTTGCCATTGCGAGCCGCCCGTCCGGGTCCGCCATGCGGAGCACCTCGGGGAATCCCAGCGTGTCTCGGTAAAACGCGATCGTGGCGTCCGATTGTGATCGGGCTACCGCCATGCCAAAGTGCTGCAAATGGTCGCTGAACGGAACCGCTGCTCCGGGAGGGGCCGCGGGCGCGGTCCATGGCTCGGCAACCTGAATCAGATTGCCCGCCGGATCCTGCAGTTGCAGGACTCGGCTGCGCGGATCCGACCCGATCCAGCTTGTCTGCACGCCGCGGCCGAGCAATGCGAGTCCGAGATCCTTCAGGCTGGCAGACTCAAGTGTGACGTGCAGCAGGCGACGCGGGGAGCTGGATCCGTCTGCGGTCTGGAATTCGATCCACTGTTTCGTGCCAATTGCGAACCGGATTCTTCCCGGTCCGGCGGGAACCTCGGCGAACCCGGCCCCGCGGCCGTAGAATTGCCGCAGCGGAGCGAAGCCGGTCGTCAGAAAGCTCACGCCGGCCACGCCGGAGATCGGGGCCGGCGGGTACTGGTTGGCGGGATTGCCACCCCACGCAGGGCGAAGTCCAAGGGCGAGCACCAGCGCGATCGCGAGAAGAATCAATCCGAGGTTGGAATTGCGGCCCGCGGCGGCCTGGCGGGATGGGATTCGGTCACGCATTCAAGGATGCGACATGAAAAGCATCAGTGCTTCGTCTCAGGGCTGCCGGCCGACGCGCTCGTTGCGCCGAGACCACCGCCGAGCGTTCGCCTGAAGAGTGAAACGGCCATTCCCAAGCATTGGTGGGCCAGCTCAGCGTCGTAGCGTGCACCCTCGTCGCGCAGGAACGCATGCGCTCCGTTGACCTCGAGCCACGTGAAATTCGCGCCGGCGGCGGCCAGGGCCTGATAGACCCTGAGCCGGCCCTCCGCGGGAACGTGCGGATCCTGGCGCCCCCAGATCATCAGGAGCTCGCCCCCGATCTCGCCGATGCGATCGAGCGAGTCGTCGTTCATTCCCCTGGCGAGCCCGCGCTTGTGGATGTCGGTTTCGTAGAAGCAGACCGCGGCGTTGACGCAGGCGTTCATCGCCGCGCGGAAGGCGAGGTGCCCGCCGATGCAGATCCCCATGGCGCCCACGTGGCCGGTGCCTCGCTCGTGCTTCCGCAGATAGTCCAGCGCCGCGCGCGCGTCCGCGTCGTAGTTGGCGAGCTCCTTCGCGGTCTTCAGGGCGTTGCCCCGGTCGGCCCCGGCCTGGTCGTAGGCGAGGACGGCGCCGGCCGCCTCGAATTCGTGGTAGATCTCCGGGACGGCGACGATGAATCCATGCCCCGAGAGGAAGGCCGCCGTCCGCCGGATGGGCGCGGTGACCTGGAAGATTTCCGAGAAGAGCACGATGCCTGGGAAACGGCCCTCCCCGGCGGGCCGGAAGACATGCGTGCGCATCGGACCGGAAGCGGTGGCGAGCTCGACGGATTCTGGCTCACGGATTGTCATGGGGCTACGTCAGTCAAAAGCCGGCGACAGTTCAACTGCGTCCTGCCGCAATCGGCGGCTTTCCCGGGGACCGTCGGATCCTTCACGCGGCCCCGGCGACGGGGCGGCGGCACAATATGAGGTCCTGGTGGTTGCTGATGCCCGCCGTGACCTTCTCGGCGATGGTGAAATATCTCGACCAGACCGCATCGACGTAGGAATGGGTGTGCCAGGTCGACTGATAGAAGTCCGGCAGTCCCTCGGTCCCTCCATAGGGAAAATGATAGATCCCGTCCCTGTCCAGGGTGAGGCGGGCCTCCACCGAGAGGTGCGGGCGGATCAGGGTCTCGTTCTGGATTGAAAGAACCAGGTACCCGCCGGGCTTCGTCATCCTGCGCAGCTCCCCAAGCCAAAGGTCCTCGAGTTCCCGCGGCAGGTGGGTGAAGACGGAAATCCCATAGATGAGGTCGAATTTGCCCGATGCGAACCGTGTCGGGGGCCGGGCATCGTTTGTTTCAAAGGCGAAGCGGCCGTCCCGCCCGTCGGCGGAATAGTTGTCCCGGCACCACGCGATCGCCTCGGCATCGATATCGGTTCCGTGGATCGTCGAGCGCGGGGCGATCGCCCGCATGAAGGGCAGCACCCGGCCGCAGCCGCACCCGAAGTCCAGGATGCTCAGGTCCGACTGGAGCGGGAGCCTCGGGCTGACGGCGGCGTAAATGTCCAGGGCGACCCTTTTCCCGACACCCTCAAAGCTGGCGGCATCGGAGCTCCCGTTCACCCGGAGGATCAACTTTTCCGGAGGGGGCGCCGGCCGGGTCTCCATGACGTCCCTGACGACGCGGTTCACCGCCTCGGGCACTCCGGGCCTTCCCTCCCGGTATCCAAAGTCCACGAAGTGGCTCCATGCCGAACGCATGGTCCCTTTCGCAACCGCCTCCGCCACGTCGGGGTTGCATTCCAGGTACCGCGCCGAATCGAAAAGCTCATTCATGGGAGACGGCAACCGGAGGGCGCCGCGGGCGACGGCCGGAACCAGGGCGAACGCGGGTGCGGAGGTGGGTTTCGGGCGATGCACATGGGTCCGAGGGCGCGGAGGGGCTACACTTTTCGAGAGACCGCGCCAAGTGAAGCGCTATTGCCGACGCCTGCAGGTTTGCTGGGCCGGCAGGATGGGTCCAACGTCCCCTCGGGCGCCAGCCCCGACTCCCGGAAAAAAGCGGCGCGGCCCGCCAATATCCCTTTGAAGCACCCGGCCCATCCTGTCATGCCTCGTCCGGGCCGCCCACCTGCGGCCGATCCCCACCACCCATGTACGAGAAAATAGGCGACAAACTGCTGCCCTGGCCAAAGTTCGCCAAGCGGATGGGGTTTTCGTTCCTGGTGACGCTCGGGATCGTGACGGTCGCGCTCCTCGCGGGCGTGGTCGGCTACCACGCCGTCGCGAAGCTGTCATGGATAGACTCAATCCTCAACGCGTCGATGATCCTGACCGGCATGGGGCCGGTCGACCCGATGAAGGACACCGCGTCGAAGCTCTTCGCATCCGCCTACGCCCTCTTCAGCGGCGTCATCTTCCTGTCGGCGGTGGGGATCGTGCTCTCGCCGATCCTGCACCGGGTCATGCACGCATTCCACATCGACGAGGACACCTAGGCCATGAAGAAGATCAACACGAGGGACATACCCGAGGAGCCCTGGTCCTCACCGAAGGGGAAGTTCGCGCTCACGGACAAGAACATCTCGCTGAAGCTGGGCCGCGACCCGAATTCCACGGACGTGAACAAGCGGTGGCCGTTCGACGTCGAGATTTGCCGCATACCGGCTGGAAAGATCGCGTCGCCGTACCATTCGCACAGCGCCCAGTGGGAGTTCTACCATGTCATCTCGGGGTCGGGCACCGTGCGCGACCCCGACGGCGAGACGCCCATCGAGGCCGGCGACGCCTTCATGTTTGAGCCCGGACGCCCCCACCAGATCTCCAGCGGCAGCGCCGGCGACCTGGTCGTCTACATCATCGCGGACAACCCGATAGGGGAGAGCTGCCACTATCCCGACAGCGGGAAGTGGCTGGTCCGGTCGCCGGAGCGCACGCTTATCCGCTCTGCCCCGCTGGATTACCACGACGGCGAGGAATAGCCCCGGGACGCTGCGCGGTTGACTCTTTTTTGCCCCGGGGATTTGATCCCCGGAGAGGATCATTTTGGCGCAGATTGGGTCGGTTACCCCACGGCGACTGCCACGCCGTTCAGCACAATCCCATACTCCAAGCGTGCTTTTTGCATTTCTTACAGCACCCCTTGCGGCCCTTCTCGTGCTGGGCCTCTGCGGAGTTGCGGCCGCGGCTCTGATTTCCCGCCGGCCGGGCCCCGCCGAGCCGGCGATCCCGCCTGAACCCGGGCCCACGGGCATCGACAGCGGGGACAAAGCCAAGCTCGAGAACTACCAGCAGATCCTCGACACGCTGGACCGCTCGAATGTGCTCCTCTGGTGGGCGCATGTCTGGAGGGAAGGCACCGTTCTCAAGTGGAAGATCCGGACCCCGCCCCAGCTGAGCCAGAACCCCATCTACCGGCTCGCCTCGCTTGTCGAAAAGGGCTGGCTCTGGAAGGACGAGCAGGCCCCCGACCACGTGAGGACCGGCAAGACTGCCGAGACCGCGCTTGCCGAGGGAGCAAGCGGCTACCAGCAGGAGTTCAGGATCATCGGCATCGACGGGGTGCACTGGCTGAGCGAGGAGGTGATCATCAAGGCCGCGGGAGACGGCGAATGGAACCTGGTGGGCGTCGTCATCGATGTCACCAAGCGCCACGAGGCCGAGGAGGCGCGCCGGTCCACCGAGGGCCAGCTGGACCAGATCCTCACGGGGGCGGACTGCCTGCTCTGGCAGGCCTTCGTCTCGGGCGACCCCGACGTCGAGCTCACCTGGCAGATGTTCATCCCGCCGTCCGTGCTCTACAAGCGGATCTTCGGGGAGAACTCGGTCCCTCCGCCCGACAGGCTCTGGACCGAGCCGATGATCGCGGAGTGGGACCAGATCCGTACGAACTCACGCAAGACGCTTCGCGAGGGCAGGCCCGACTACGACCAGGAATACCACGTCACCCACCGGGGCAACAGCTTCGTCCTCCACGAGCACGTCAAGGTGACCCATTTCGGCGGCAACAAGTGGAACCTCGTGGGCGTGTGCGTGGACATCACGGCGCGCCGGGACGCCGAGCTCGCGCTCGCGGCGGAAAAGGAGCGGCTGGCCGTGACCCTCGGCAGCATGAGCGAAGGCGTCGTCACGATAGACTCGCGCGGGCGGGTGCTCTTCATCAACCGGGCGGCGGCGGACATGATCCAGTGGAGCCCCGAGGAGTCGGTGGGCCGCGACGTGGCCTCGATCTGCCTGCTGAGGAGCGCGACGAGCGGCCGGGACGTGGAGCTCCCCGTGAAGGACGTACTCGAGGGCGGCCTCGACGCCGAGCTGCCCCCGCAGACGCTCGTGCGCGGCCGCTCCGACCGGCTTCGGCTCGTCGAGGGCCGGGTGGTGCCCGTGGCCGACGTCTCGAGCAAGAGGGTGGGGGCGGTCCTCGTCATGCGCGACATCACCGAGCGCCACAGGATGGAGGAGAAGCTCCAGAACGCGGCCAAGATGGAATCCGTCGGCATCCTCGCCGGCGGGATAGCCCACGACTTCAACAACATCCTGACCGCGATCCTCAGCAACCTGACGCTCCTCCAGCTGGACCTGAGCGAGATGCCCGAGCAGGCGGGCCTGCTCGACGAGGCGGTGCTGGCCACGAAGCGAGCGGGCGACCTCACGCTCCAGCTCCTCACTTTCTCCAAGGGCGGCGACCCGGTCCGGACCGCCGTCCACCTCCCCGAGGTCATCAAGGAGTCGGCCACCTTCTCGCACCGGGGCTCGGGCGTGAAGAGCGAGTTCGTGATGCCCGACGACCTCTGGGCCGCTGACGTCGACAAGGCCCAGATCAGCCAGGTGATCCAGAACCTGGTGATCAACGCCACCCAGGCGATGCGTGACGGGGGCACCCTGCGGATAGCGGCCGCCAACGAGCGGGTGCCGGCCGGCGCGCACACCGTCCTGGCCGAGGGCGACTACATCCGTATCACTGTGACCGATACAGGGGCTGGGATCCCCCCGGAGCACATCGGCAAGATATTCGACCCGTATTTCACCACCAAGCTCCAGGGCCACGGCCTGGGCCTTGCGACGGTCTTCTCGATAATCAAGAGGCACCAGGGGCACATCGAGGTGAGCTCCATCGTGGGGCGGGGGACCACCTTCACCCTCTGGCTGCCCGCCGCCCAGGAATCGCAGGGCACGCCCAACCCGTTCGTGCCCTTCGTCCCCTCGATCCGCGGGGGGCGCGTCCTCTTCATGGACGACGAGGAGCCGATCCTCAGGATGGCCGAGCGGCTGATGAAGCGGATGGGCCTCGAGTTCGAGTCGGTCGCGGATGGCAAGGAAGCTATCGAGCGGTACCGCGCCGCGAAGGAGGCGGGCCGGCCCTTTGACCTCGTCGTCATGGACCTGACGATCCCGGGCGGAATGGGCGGCAGGGAGGCCATATCGGTCCTTCGCGCCTATGACCCGGGAGTCCGCGCAATCGTCTCCAGCGGCTACTCGAGCGACCTGGCGATGGCGGACTTCCGCAAGCACGGGTTCCGCGGGATGGTGGCGAAGCCCTACGACATCTCCGAGCTAGCTTCCATCATCCGGAACGTGATGGACGATAGCGACCTCTGAGGTGGGGGGCGATGGTCGCCTGTTGACGTCCGCGCAAAGAGGCGCAGGACTGGACAGAGGCCTAACCCCAACCCCCCGACCCAAATGGAAGTGACCCCTGCCGCAGACCCGGCCCCGACGGCCGCCAAGTCCCACACGACAGCACCGGAGGACAAGGTGCCGGTTTCCCAGAAGATCGGCTACGGCCTCGGAATCTGGATCGACCAGTGGGGGCACTGGCACTATCCCAACTTCGCCGGGCTGGTCTTCAATATCTTCCTCGGGGTTAGCCCCGTCCTCGTGGGACTTGCCGTCATACTGAACCGGGTCTTCGACGCCGTGTCGGACCCGGTCTTTGGATGGCTCTCGGACAACACGCGCTCCCGCTGGGGCCGCCGGCGGCCCTACATGCTGGTGGGGGCGATCCTCGCCGGCCTTGGCCTTCCCCTGGTCGTCGCGGTGCAGCCCGGCTGGGGATCCTCCCACGTCTTCGGGCATGAGGTCCCCTATTACTTCTGGTTCATGCTGGCCTCCTCGGCGGTCTACCTGCCGCTCGTGAGCTGCTTCAACATGCCGTACGTGAGCCTCGGGTATGAGATGACTCCCGACTACAACGAGCGCACGAGCGTGTTCTCGTACCAGAACGTCATCAAGACTCTGCCGCAGGTCGGCCTGTTCTTCGGCGGCCAGTTCCTGTCGATGTCCGTCTGGGTGGGCGCCGACCGCTCGAACCTCCCGGAGCGGCTGAGGCTGCTCTTCACGTCGTCCGCGGCCTGGGGGGCGGCCGCCGGGGGCGCCAGGCCCAACCTCCTCCTCGGCGCCCAGGTCTTCTGCTTCCTGAGCGGCATCATCATGATGATCGCCGGGCTCACGTCCTTCGCCCTGGTGCGCGAGCGCTACTACGGGAAGGTCGTCGCCAGCAAGCAGTCGAAGATATCGATCCGGGAGACACTGTGGCAGACCCTTCAGTGCCGGCCGTTCCGCATCCAGGTCCTCATGAACCTGGCCTACAGCCTGGGCCTGAGCATGGTGGGGACCCTGGGTTTCTACGACACCGTCTACTATGTCTGCGCCGGCGACGTGTCCGTCGGCGCTCGCTGGAATTTCAAGATGGGCCTTTCGGGCATGGTGCTTGGTGCCCTCGGCGTGCCCGTGTTCGCGATCTGCTCCCGGCACCTGGGCAAGCGGCACGCGATGGTCCTCGTGTTTTGCAGCGCGATCGTGGTCTTCATCGGAAGCTGGTGGCTGTACACCCCGAGCCTTCCGGCCCTGCAGGTCCTGGCCTCCGGGTTCATAGCGTTCATCGGCTCGGGCTTCTGGACGATCTGGGCGTCGATGGGCGCGGACGTCGTCGACTATGACGAGCTTGCGTGCGGCCGCCGGCGCGAGGGTTCGTTCGCGGCCTGCAGCTCATGGATCACGAAAGTGGGCATGGCGCTGGGCGCGGGCACGTCCTTCGGACTCCTCAGCTGGGTCGGCTTCGACGCGAAACTCGAGGGCAGCCAGACGGAGCACACCCTCCTGATGATTCGATTCCTGTTCGCGGCGATCCCGGTCTGCGGCCTGCTCCTGGCGCTGGTGGCCCTCGCGAGGTTCCCGCTGACCCAGGCCAAGATGGCCGACATCCGCGCGCAACTGGAAGCGCGCCGGGGCAAGGTGTAGCCCGGCTCCCTCACGCGACGTTTCCCCATTATGGCTTCGCCGCGTCCGGAATCGGGCAGAGCGCCTGCGGTGCCCGCGGGGGACGCCGCCGCGCGAACCTGGACGGCGGCGGCCGTCATCGCGGCCGCCGTCTTCGCGGCCTACAGCGGGACCTTCTCGGTCCCGCTGCTCTTCGACGACATTCCCTCGATCGCCGAGAACCCGACGATCCGGCACCTCGGCACGTCACTGCGGCCCCCGATCGACATGACGGTCAGCGCCCGTCCCGTCCTCAACCTGTCGCTGGCGCTCAACTACGCCGTCAGCGGAACGGCGGTCTGGAGCTACCATGCCGTGAACCTGGCGATCCATGCCCTGGCGGCGCTCGTCCTCTTTGGGATCGTGCGGCGCACGCTTGGGCCACGGTCGGACAGGCGGGCCTTCCTCGTTGCATTCTCGGCTGCGCTCCTGTGGGCCCTTCACCCCCTCCAGACGGAGTCCGTCACCTACATCGTCCAGCGCGCGGAATCGCTCATGGGGCTTTTCTACCTGCTGACCCTGTATTGCTTCATCAGGGGGGCGGCCGAGGAGGGCTCCCGCTGGTACATCCCCTGCGTCGGCGCCTGCCTGCTCGGGATGGCGACCAAGGAGGTGATGGTCTCGGCGCCGCTTGTCGTGCTCCTCTACGACCGGACGTTCGTCGCCGGCAGCTTCCGCGAGGCGTGGCGCCGGCGCCGGCGCGTCTACGCGGCCCTGGCCGGCACGTGGGTCATCCTGCCTTTCCTCGTCCTCGCAACCCACGGGCGCGGGGGCTCCGCGGGGTTCGGGAACGGCGTGTCCGCCTGGGACTACGCGCTGACCCAATTCCCCGCGGTCGTGCATTACCTGCGTCTCGGCCTCTGGCCCCGTCCCCTCGTGTTTGATTACGGCACCGGCCCCGCGCACGGGATGGACTCGGTCGTTCCCGACGCCCTGTTCGTCGCCGGGCTTGTCGCGCTCACCGCGTGGGCCCTCGTCAGGCGCCCGGCGATCGGCTTCCTCGGGGCCTGCTTCTTCGCGATCCTTGCGCCGAGCTCGAGCATAGTCCCCGTGGCCACGGAGACGATGGCGGAGCACCGGATGTACCTTCCCCTTGCAGCTCTGGCCGTGCTCGTCGCCTCTGGCTTGCACCGCTGGCTCAACCGACCCGCCGTCCCGGTGTGCGTCGCCCTGGCGGCAGTCCTGTCGTGGATGACCCTTCAAAGGAACGAGACCTACGGGAGCGAGGAAGGGATATGGAGGGACACGGCCGCGAAGCAGCCGGGGAACGAGCGGGCTCACAACAACCTGGGCTATGCCCTTTCCAAGATCCCCGGCCGCTCCGCGGAGGCGATTGCCGAGTACGGGGAGGCCCTCCGGCTGAAGCCCGCCTACGCCCAGGCGCAGTACAACCTGGCATTCGCCCTTGTGTCGGTCCCCGGCCGGCTGGACGACGCCGTGGCGCACTTCAGGGAGGCGCTTCGCCTCGACCCAAGGCTCTTCGAGGCGCACTACAACCTGGGCGTCGCCCTGCAGGGTATGCCCGGCCACTCGGCGGAGGCGATTGCCGAGTACGAGGAGGCCCTCCGGCTGAAGCCCG
>PMSP01000167.1 GCA_003168315.1 Opitutaceae bacterium | reverse complement strand
GTCCGGAGGTCGGGGTTCGGCACCACGCGTTGCTTTGAGCTCTTCCGCCAGCACTTCCATGCGACCCCCGCCGACCTCCTCCTCAGGGCCAGGATCGACGCGGCCAAGGCGCTCCTTGGAGGCGGCGACGCGCCGCTCATCGATGTGGCGGGAAACGTCGGATTTGAATCCCTCTCGGCATTCCATGAGCATTTCCGCTCGCTGAACGGGATGACGCCCTCGGACTACAGGAGGCTCGGCTCGGAGGCTTCGTTCGAAGTCGAGCTGCCGGAGGGCTATCCCCTGGCCCACCTGCTGCGAAGCCTCGGGAGGGACCCGCAGAGCGCCACGGAGCGGCTCGCCGGCTCGACCTATGAGACCTCCGCCGAGCTGGCAGGGACGCCGGCCCTCGTGAGGATCCAGCTCTCCCGGGAACGGGCGTTTGTCACGCTCGACGCCCNNCGGCGCGCCGCAGTGGCGGGCGGCGCACCGGCTGGTCGTGGCGACCCTCGGCCTGGAGCAGGACGCCGCCGCCTTCTCGCGCCTCGCGCGGCGACTCGGCGTGGGCCGCCTGGTCAATGGGAGGACCGGGCTAAGGCTCGTTCGGACGCCGAGCGTCTTCGACGGCCTCCTCTGGTCGATCATCGGCCAGCAGATCAACCTTCCCTTCGCCTGCCTCCTCAAGCGCCGCCTGATCGAGAATACGGGCACGGCGCTTCCCGGCGGCCTTTTCTGCCTCCCCACGCCCGCCGCGGTCGCGCGCCTCGAACCCCCGGACCTTCGCCCGTGGCAATTCTCGGGAAAGAAGGCCGAATACGTCGTCGGGGCCGCGAGGCTGGTCGCCGGGGGAAAGCTGGACCTCGAGGCGCTCCGGATGATGTCGGCCACCCGCGCCGAGCGCATCCTCCTCGGCGTGCACGGCCTCGGCCCCTGGTCCGTCAACTACATCATGATGCGCGCCCTCGGTTTCGCGGACTGCGTCCCCATTGGCGACACGGGTGTCACGAGCGGCCTGAAGACCCTGTTCAAGCTCGAGGAGAGGCCCGACGCGGACGGGACGAGGCGGCTCATGTCCGTCTTCTCCCCGCACAGGAGCCTCGCGACCGCCCACCTCTGGCAGATCAACAAGCCCTCCTTATGAAAAACCCCGCCACATTCCACTTCACATCCTTCCCAACGCCAGTCGGCACGTTCTCCATCGCCGTCGATTCCAGGGGGGCGGTGGCCGCGGCGGCGTTCGGCCGCAAGGCCGAGCTCAGGAAGCGCCTGAAGGCGGGCGCGCTGGTCCCGAACCCCCAAAGGGCCGGCGCGGCGAGAAAACAGGTCGAGGCCTGGTTCGGAGGGAGGCGGCGCGATTTCTCCGTCACCCTCGCACCCGCGGGAAGCCCCTTCCAGAAGCGGGTGTGGGCCGCGCTCGGCCGCATCCCGCATGGGCAGACCCGCTCGTACGGCGAGCTCGCCCGCGCACTCGGAAGCTCCCCCCGCGCCGTGGGCCGCGCCAACGCGACCAACCCCATCTGCCTGATCATCCCCTGCCACCGGGTCATCGGCGCCGACGGGTCTCTCACCGGGTACGCGTTCGGCGAGGCGACGAAGCGCCGGCTCCTCGAAATCGAGACCGCCTAGCCTGGCGCCGCGCGGACCGCGGCGACGAACGCCTCCAGCTTGGCGTGATCCTTCACTCCCGGCGCCGACTCGACCCCGCTGTTGACGTCGATGAATCGCGCGCCCGTCCCGGCGAGCGCGTCGGCGACGTTCGTGGGATTTAGCCCCCCGGACAGGATCCACGTCTTCCCGGGATGTGCGTCGCTGTGCCTCTTGAATTTCGGCCAGTCTCCCGTCCGTCCGGTCCCCCCGAAGAGGGTGGGATCAAAGGTATCAAGGAGGAAGGTCCTGGACAGGGGCAGCAGCGCCGGGGGGAGGTCGACCTGGGGCGGCAGCTTCGGGGCGAGCCAGAGGCTGTCCGCGCCTACGGCCTTCGACCACGCCCCGACTTTCTCGATCGGGAAATCGTGGCGGAAATGCACCTGGAAGCAGTCGAAGCCGGCGGCGAGCATCTCCTCGAGGGCCCCGGGAGACGGCTCGACCGTGACGGCGACCCTGGGGCGGGCGGGGAGCCGGGCGGCCATCGAGCGGAAATTCCCAAGCGAGACGCATCTCGGCGACTTCGGGTGAAGCACAAATCCCAGGTACTCGGCGCCGCAGTCGGCCGCAAATGCCGCGTCGCCGGGCGACGTGAGCCCGCAGACCTTTATCCGAATGGCGTCCCTCATGGCGTCAGGACCCTAGCGGAAGGAGTTGACCGAATCGACAACGTGGGCCACCTGCTCGTCCGTCAGCTCGGGGAACATCGGCAGGCTGAGGCAGGTGAGCGCGGCCTTTTCCGCCGCGGGGAAGGATCCCCTGGCGTAGCCGAGGTTGGCAAAGCACGGCTGCAGGTGCAGCGGCACCGGGTAGATGAGGTCGGTTCCGACCCCGCGGGCCGTGAGGTGCTCCCGCAGTGCGTCCCGCCTCGGATGGGTGAGGGTGAACTGGTGGTAGACCGATTCCCCGTACGCCGGCGCCTCGGGGAGCGCCGCGCACTCCGGGCGAATCCCCTCGCGGTAGCTTCGAGCGATGGCCCGCCGGCGCGCCGTCCACGACAGGAGGTGCGGCAGCTTGACGTTCAGGAGCGCCCCCTGGAACCCGTCCATCCGGAAGTTCCCCCCGACAATGCGGTGGTGGTAGCGCCTTTCCATCCCGTGGACGCGGATCAGCCTCGCCTGGGCGGCCACGTCGGGTCGCCGCGAGACGAAGGCCCCGCCCTCGCCGCAAGCGCCGAGGTTCTTGGTCGGATAGAAGCTGAATGTCGCCGCGTCACCAAATAGGCCGACCGGCGTCCCCCGGTAGCGGGCGCCCACCGCCTGCGCGCAGTCCTCGATGACGAAGAGCCCGTGCCTGCGGGCGATTGCCATGATCTCGTCCATCCTCGCCGGGAGCCCGAAGAGGTGGACGACCACCACCCCCTTGGTGCGCGGGGTGATCGCCTTCTCGAGCGCGGCGGGGTCCAGGTTGAACGTGTCCTCCTCGATGTCGGCAAACACCGGCGTCGCGCCAACGTAGTTCACGCCCCACGCGGAGGCTATGAACGTGAAGGGGGGGACGATGACCTCGTCCCCGGGCCTGAACCCCGCGGCCATGCACGCGACGTGGAGGGGCGACGTGCCGCTGTTCATCCCGAGGGCGTTCGGGTAGCCGAGCGCCGACGCGAAGTTCCCCTCGAAGTCCTCGACGTCCTTCCCGAGGCAGAAGCGGTGGGCGTCGTAGGTGGCCGCGAGCGCGGCCATCGCCTCCCCCCGGAGTGCCCTGTGCTGGAGCGCAAGGTCGAGGAAGGGGACTTTCATGCGAGGGACCTTACCAACTCGGAGACCAGCTCGTCGATCCCGGGCGTCGGGGCCTCGAAGTCGACGCTCAGGCCGACCTTGCGCATCGTCTCACTTGTCTGGGGGCCGATGCTCCCGTTGACCGGCTTCCTGCCGCCCTCCGCGACCCTGAGGGCGTCCCCCTGGCCGACAAAGCACTGCGCCGAGGAGGAGCTCGCAAAGAGGACCGCGTCCGCCCCGAGCCTGCGGAACTCGGCGGCGGCCGGGTTCGCCGAGAGGTCGACGGCCTCGGTCTTGTACACCTGCAGGCAGTCGACGATGGCCCGGGCCTCCTCAAGCTTCGTCACGATCACGTCCCGGTTCAGGTTGCCGGTGATGACGAGGATCTTCGCGCTGTCCATGCTCCCGGTGGCGACCATCTCGGTCGCGAGCGCCTCGGCCGTCGCCCTCGGCGGCCGGCATTCGACCTTCAGGCGCAGGTCGGCGACCGCCTTGGCCGTCGCGTCGCCTATGCAGGCGATCCGGATCAGGCCGAGCGAGCGGATGTCGTCGAAGATCCTGAAGAACTCCCCGAAGAAATGGTGCACGCCGTTCGCGCTCGTGAACACGAGCCAGTCGTAGGCCCCGAACTCAAGCATCACGTCGGCGAGCGCCTCCTTGGAGACCTCCCTCGATATCCGTATGACGGGAAGCTCGATCACCTCGGCCCCGAAGGCGGCGAGCTTCGCCGACAGCTCCGAGAGCTGGTCGCGCGTGCGGGTGACGACGATCCGCCGTCCGGTCAGGGGGAGTTTCCTGGTTTCAGCCATGGTGCCCGTGTCCCTATCTCAGCCCGAGGCGCTTCAGTATCCGCCCGGCGGCCTCGGCCGGGGACGCAAAGTCGTCGTTGGAGAGCGGGACCGTCCTCAGGCCCACGTCCTCGTGGAAGAGGTAGAGCGTGTCATGGGTGGCGTACACGCCGAGCGCGGTATGGCACCCGGCCCCGAGCGCCGTCTGGATCGCGCGCTCAAGCGAGAGCCCGCGCGCCGTGGCGGCGTCCAGGACGCCACCGAACCGGGCCTCGTCCGCGGAGCGGCACTGGACGGCGATCGCCCCCTGCCCGACCGCGGGGACCATGCTCTCCCAGCCGATGGGATGGAAGTTCACGCCGGGCCAGGACTCGATCCCGAGCCGCTTCAGGCCGGCGGCGGCGAGGATCGTCCCGTCGGCGACGTTCCTGTCGGCTATCTTCTTCAGGCGGGTGTCCACGTTTCCCCTGATCTCGACGAACTCGAGGTTCACAAAAAGCATCGCCGCTTGGTGCCGCCGGCGCGGGCTCCCCGTGGCGATTGTCAGGGGGGTGGTCACGCCCGAGCGGAGGACAAGCATGTCCCTCGGGTCCTCGCGGGGAAGGTAGCCCGCGGTCGAGAGGCCCGTGACGGCCTCGCCCGGTAGGTCCTTGGCGCTGTGGACCGCGAGGTCCGCGTCGCCCCGCAGGAGCGCGGCCTCGAGCTCCTTCGTGAAGAGCCCCTTGCCGCCCTTCTCCTCCAGCGACCAGTCGGCCTGCTGGTCCCCCGTCGTGACGACCGTCAGGAGCTCGCACTCGGCCCCCATCCTGTCGCGCAGGTACGCGGCCACCAGCTCCGCCTGCGCGAGCGCGAGCGGGCTCTTGCGGGTCGCCAGGACGAGTTTCTTTCCCATGCTCAGGCGCCCCCTCCCGTGCGTCCGGTACCGGGGGCCGTTAGTAGTCTGCCTGGACGCCCTTCAGGTTCTTCTTCGACATCCACGGCATCATGCCCCGCAGGTAGAGGCCGGTCTTCTCGATCCTGTGGGCCGCGCCCTTCTTCAGGAGGCGGTTGTACTTCTTCAGGCCCCCCTTGTACTCGGCGACCCACTGGCGGGTGAACTTGCCGGTCTGGATCTCGGTCAGGATCTTCTTCATCTCCCGCTTGGTCGCCTTGTTCACGACCCGCGGACCGCGCGTGATGTCGCCGTACTTCGCCGTCTCGGAAATCGAGAAGCGCATGCCGGCGATCCCGCTCTCGTACATCAGGTCGCAGATCAGCTTGAGCTCGTGGAGGCACTCGAAGTAGGCCATCTCGGGCTGGTAGCCCGCCTCGACCAGCGTCTCGAAGCCGGCCTGGACGAGCGCGCTCGCGCCGCCGCAGAGGACCGCCTGCTCGCCGAAGAGGTCCGTCTCCGTCTCCTCCTTGAAGGTGGTCTGGAGGACGCCGGCGCGCGTGGACCCGATCCCCTTCGCCCAGGCGAGCGCCGCCTTCTTCGCCGTACCCGAGCGGTCCTGGAAGACCGCGACCAGGGCCGGCATCCCCTTTCCCTCGACGTAGAGCCTGCGGACCATGTGGCCCGGTCCCTTCGGGGCCACCATGATGACGTCGATGTCCCTGTGCGGTCTGATGAGCCTGAAGTGGACCGCCAGCCCGTGGCTGAAGATCAGGGTCTTCCCCTTGGATAGGTTGGGAAGGATGTCGTTCTTGTAGACGCTCGCCTGCTTCATGTCGGGCAGGCCGACGAGGATCACGTCGGCGCGGCGCACGGCCTCGGCCGTGTCGTACACCTTGAACCCGTGCTGCTTGGCCACCTTGCGCGACTTGGAGCCGGGGTAGAGGCCGATGATGACGTTGCACCCGCTGTCCTTCAGGTTCAGCGCGTGGGCGTGGCCCTGCGAGCCGTAACCCAGGATCGCCACTTTCTTTTTCTTGAAGAAGCCGAGGTCGGCGTCCTTGTCGGTGTAAACTTTGGCAGGCATGGTGAAAGTGGGTCTGGAAGCTTGGCGCGCCTCAGCGCGTGAGCGCGAGGCGCCCGGTGCGCGCGATCTCGAGGATCCCGAAGGGCTCGAGGAGGCCGAGGAAGGCGGCGACCTTCTCCTCGTCGCCGGTCAGCTCGATGATGAGGGTGTCCTGGGCCAGGTTGGCTATCTTCGCGCGGAAGATCTCCTTGATCTGCAGGATCTCGGGCCGCGTCTTTGCGTCGGCGCGGACCTTAACGAGGACGAGTTCGCGGGCGATGGTCAGGCCCTCCTTGAAATCCATGACCTCGACCACGTTGACGAGCTTCCGGAGCTGCTTCGAGCAGAGGTCGAGCGCGGCGTCATCCCCCTTGAGGACCATCGTGATCCGGGACAGCGACGCGTCGTGCGTCGGGGCGACATTCAGGGAATCGATGTTGAAGCCCCGCCCCGAGATCATTCCCGCCACGCGCGCAAGCACCCCGAACTTGTTCTCAACGAGGACTGAAATGGTGTGACGCATGATGTTGATTGTGGGCCATGTCCCGCGGGCCGGACCGAGTGCACGGGGGGTCCAAAGGTCAACCAAGCCCTGCCTCAAAAGGGAAGCATAAACGGCGGGGTCCGGCCTCCCGGGAGGCGGCAAAACAGGGGCGGTCTTTGGGTCGCGAGGAGTTGCCAACACGCGGCCGACCCCGGATTCTGGGCCCCCACATGCGAGGACCCCGACATTTCCTGGCGGCTGCGGCGGCGCTGATCGCGCTTGGGCCGGTGGCCGCTGCCTCGCCCGTCCCGGACCAGGTCACGGTCGACGGGCCGTCCGGGGCCCGGCTCCGGGTCGAGGCCGTCGAGCCCCACGTCGTCCGCATCTGGGTGAAACCGAGCGGCGACTTCTCCCGGCAGCCGTCGCTCGCGATGGAGGTCGCCCCGGACACCCGGACCACTGTCTCCCAGTCCGAGAGGGACGGCATCGTTGACGTGAGCTCGGGCCCGATCGACGTGAGGGTCAGCCGCGGCTCACTCACCTTCGATGTGGTCGCAAAGGGCGGCCCAGCCCTCCTCTCCCATGCGAGCGTTGCCGAGGCCGCGACCGGGGGGGCGTGGGCCCTCACCGAGACCCTGGCGCCGTCGGAGCGGCTCTTCGGGCTCGGCCAGGACAACCACCACAACGGGCGCCTCGACCGCCGCGGCGTCATCCGCGAGCTCTGGGAGGGCCAGCAGATCAGCTCGGGCAACGTAACCGCGGAGTACCCGGTGCCGCTCCTCCTTAGCACCGGCCGCGACGGCCACGCCTACGGGGTCTTCTTCGACAACGTCCATCGGCTCAAATTCGACCTCGGGAGCACGCAGGCGGACCAGCTGCGGGTCGACGCCGACGGCGGCGAGATCGACCTTTATGTGATCGACGGCCCGCGCCTCTCCGACGTGATCGAGCGCTACACGGGGCTAACCGGCCGGCCGTCCCTCCCGCCGCTCTGGGCCCT
Organism: Opitutaceae bacterium; assembly: GCA_003168315.1. GTDB lineage: Bacteria > Verrucomicrobiota > Verrucomicrobiia > Opitutales > Opitutaceae > Palsa-1447. The sequence continues at coordinate 3,313 of PMSP01000167.1, read as the reverse complement.
CGGCTACTGGCAGAGCAAGTGCACGTACTATGACTGGACCTCCCTCGACGAGGCCTACAACCAGCTGACCGCGCGGGGATTTCCCGTCGACGTGATGGTGATCGACGCCGACTGGCCGGAGGTCGTCACCGACTACGTCTGGGCCAAGCGGTGGATCGACACGGCCCACGGGCTCACCCCGGCGCAGAAGATCGCGGACTATGCGAAGAAGGGGGTGAAGATCGTCATGTCCCAGTCGGGCCCCATGATAAAGACCGAGTCCCCGACATACGCCCCCGGCTGGGCGATGGGCGTCTTCGCCACCGACGGCAAGGGCAACCCCATCCAGGCCGGGTACTACGGCGGCATGCTGCTCGATTTCACGAGCCCGAAGATTAACGACTGGCTCTGGCCGCAGACCCGCAAGCTGAACGAGGACGGGGTCGCTGGCTGGTGGCTCGACCTGGACGAGCCGGAGGGCGAGCCCGCCCAGACGCACTACTTCGCCGGGCGCCCGCCCGAGATCCACAACCAGTACTCGCTCCTCTGCACGATGAGCTTCGAGGGCGTTCAGCTTGCGGTCCATCCCGACCAGCGCCCCTTCATCCTTTCCCGCGCCGGCCCCGCGAGCTTCCAGAGACACCACGCCGCCGTCTGGACCGGCGACATCTACAGCGACTATGCGACCTACCGCGCCCATCCCCCCGAGATGCTCAACTCCGGCCTTTCCGGGCTCGTCTACTGGGCCTGCGACACCGGCGGCTTCCTTGTCGGGTACTACAAGGATGACATGCTGGGCGCGCACGCTCGCCTCTACGAGCGCTGGATGCAGTTCTCCGCGTTCGCCCCGATCACCCGCGCCCACAAGGCGGGCGGCGCGCCCGAGCCCTACGCCTTCGGGCCGGCGACGGAGCAGGGGACCAAGCACTACCTGCAGCAGCGCTACCGGCTCCTTCCCTACATCTATACCCACACGTGGATCGCGAGCCAGAAGGGCCTGCCGATCGTGCGCCCGATGGCGCTCGAGTTCCCGGACGACCCGGCGGCCGTGGCGACACCGGGTGACCAGTACCTCTTCGGGAGCGAGCTCCTCGTGGCCCCGGTCCTCTACGAGGGCCAGTCGAACCGCAAGGTGTACTTCCCCCCGGGGACCTGGGTCGACTGGGACTACGGCTGCGACTACGCGGGGGGCCGCGAGTGGGTGGTCGCCGCGCCGCAGAACCGCATCCCCGTCGCCGTCCGGGCCGGGGCGATCATCCCGATGGCGCCCGACATGAGGAACACCTCCGAGAAGCCGTGGGACCCGCTGACGCTCGAGGTCTTCCCGTCGGGCGTGTCGGAGTTCACGATGTACCAGGACGACGGCCGCTCGTTCGCCTACGAGTCCGGGGACTTCACGACGACGCGGTTCGGGTGCGAGCAGCTGTCCGGCGCCGTGCAGTTCACGATAGAGGAGTCCAACAAGCGCTTCACGCCGACCCACTACCGGGTTCGGTTCCACCTGCGCGAAACTCCGGTCTCGGTGGGGATCGACACCGCGCGGGCGATGCCGGGCACATGGTCCTGGGACTCCGACGCGCGCGTCCTCACGGTCGACCTTGGCGCCGGCGTAGGCACGAGCCACGTGCTGGACGTGGGCCTCGACGGCACCCTCCTTCCCGCGCGCCTGGCGCCGGTCATCAAGGCGGACTTGATCGACCCGAAGGGCGAGGCGGCGGGCTCGGGCGGACGGCCGATCCCGCATTTCTTCCCTCCCCCGTCGCTGCCGGCGACGCTCAAGGCCAGCAACTACGACAACGGCGGCGAGGGGATCGCGTTCCATTCCACGCGTCCCCTTCCCTTGCAGAAGGTATACCGCGAGGACGACTTCGCCCTGGCGGCGACTTCCGATGCCGGCGGGGGATACGTGTTGGCGGGATTGGCCGCGGGGGAATGGGCGCGCTACACGATCGACTGCGGCAATGGAGGGTACTTTGACCTCACTGTCCGCGCGGCGAGCGCCCGCGGAGGCGGGAGGATCCGCCTTGTCGCTCTGGACCAGCCGATCGCGACACTCGACGTCACCGCCACCGGCGGCGACGACGCCTTCAGGGACATCGAGTTCCCGTCCGTCTACCTGAATCCGGGCGAGCTCAGCATGCTGGTCTACGTGGACAAGGCCGGCGTCGTGCTGAACACGATGACGCTCAGGCCCGCGGCGAAGCCGCGCTCCCAGTACCCGGCGGCCCTCGCGTTCCGGAAGGGGGTGGCCGCGCTGACCGGCCTGGGCGACAAGGAGCGGCCGCTCGGCTATATCCAGAACCTTGGGCGCGCCGGCAGCAGCCTCACGTTCGGCGTCAATGCCGGCAGGGGCGGCGCGGAGGTGGTCCGCATCCACTACTCAAGCACCCAGTCGACGCCGGTGGCCCTGACGATCGCCGTGGGGGATTCGGCGCCGGTGAAGCTTCCGATGGATCCGACCGCCGGCGAGTGGAGGAACGTCGACGTGCCCGTCACGCTCGCGGCGGGCGCGAACCGGGTCACCCTCGAGGGCCACGAGGACGGCTGGAATTCCGTGCAGGTCGACGTGATCGAGGTCCTGAGGCCCTGAGGACTCAGGCGTTCACGTCCGCGCGCTTGCCGCTGGCCGCCGCGGCATAGATGGCCTCGACGATCGCGATGTCCCGGCGGCCCATCTCGCCCGAGGCGATGGTGGGACGGCCCGACATCAGCTCGACGGCCATGCCGTTCAGCTGGGCGACCTGGTGGTTGACCTTGGGGAGGTTCGGCGTGCCCCGCGAAGTCCTGAGTATCGGCTCTTCGTAATAGAACGCGGGGTCCTCGATCTCGGCCCAGCCGCCATCCGCGTCGGCCCGGAAATGGCTCACCTGGTCCGCATAGCTCGTGAAGCACTTGGCGGAGGCGCTGTCGGCGAACTCCATCGTCCAGTTCAGGGATTGCTCGACCTCGGAGAAGACCTCGGGGCGCGTCACCGGCCCGAACTTCGCGGTCACGGACACCGGGGCCGCCTCCACCTTGACCATGCAGGCCGCCTGGATCACGTAGATCCCCATGTCCATGAGGGGACCGCCACCCGCCAGTTTCTTGTTCACTCGCCAGTTCCTGTCGGCGGCGTCCGGCGAACCCATGTCGAAGCCGTTCTCACCGGCGATGCGCATGAACGGCCCGAAGGTCCCTTCGCGCGCCAGGCGCGCCAGCTCGATGTTGTGCGGCTCGTAGTGCAGGCGGTAGCCGACGAAAAGCCGCACGTTGGCCGCGCGGCACGCCGCGATGATCGCGTCGCAGTCGGCGACGCTGGTGGCCATGGGCTTCTCGCAGATCACGTGCTTGCCGG
>PMSP01000018.1 GCA_003168315.1 Opitutaceae bacterium | reverse complement strand
AATCCCGTAGTCGGGAATGTCGTCCTCGGCCTGGTGGAGGTAGCTGAGCGTGAGCGTGGTCGGCGTGTTGATCCCGAACGCGACCGTCGGTGCGACGCCGAAGCTCCGGTTGAGGACATCGTCCCTGTCGGCCACGCCGAAGCGCTGCGCCATCAGGTTCACCCGGGCGGCCGCGTGGTCCCCGAGCACGAAGTCCAGGTCGGCCGTCGCCCGGTCGGTGCCCGCGGTGCCGATCTCGAGCGTCGCGGCCTCGAGCGGCGTCAGCATCGCCTGCTTCGTCACCTGGTTGATCACGCCGGCCGTGGATCCCCTGCCGAAAAGCACGGATGAGGGCCCCAGGAGCACCTCGACAGCCTCGTCGTCGAACGTATCCCGCTGGTACAGCCCGATGTCGCGAAGGCCGTCCAGGAAGAAGCTGTCGGGCACCGACAGGCCGCGCAGGTTAACGGAATCGCCGTGCGCGCCGCCCTCGCCCGCGTTGATCGTGATGCCCGGGACGTTGCGAAGCACGTCCTGCATGCTGCTGATGCCCTGCTCACTGATCTCCTGCTGCGTCACCGTCTGTATGGACTGGGGGACGTCGTGGGACAGTACGGTCGCGGTGCCCGTCACCTCGATCGCGGGCAGGGTGCTGACCGCCCCGGTCTGGGGAGGGATCGCCGGACTTCCACCGGAGGGTACCTCCTCGGCGCGGGCCCCAGCCGCGAGGATCCCCACGGCGGCGACGCCCATTGCGGTGATCCTCGCCGCGGCGCCGGTCACGGAAGCGGCTGTGCGATCGGATTCAGTCTGCGACGCGGGCTTGCTCATGAGATAAGGTGAAGCTCGGCGTTTCTGAGCTCCCGAACGGCGCCCAGGATGGCCACCGTGTTGCGCGTCCCCGCGACCATCATCCGGCCGCGCCCGAGGCCTTCGAGGGCGCCGAAAGCGGCCCGCCGTGCAACCTCCCGTGCCTCCGCCTCAAGCGCCGCCCCCGCGCGCGCCGCGCACCGGCGAAGGATCTCCTCCAAGAACTCGGCGAGGAACTGCGGCTGGAACCGGCCATAGGCCCGGCTTCCGAACGAGAAGAACCACATGAAGAACGGGTCAAATACCTCGGGATCACTCGCACGGCTCCCGAGGGCGATGTCGATTCCCCTCTCGGCGATGTCGGTGAGCTCGGCGACGCGGTCCGCACTGTGGCCGGAAATGCTTTTGTTCAGGCAAGCCTCGATGCCGCGCGCGATCACCCGCAGCGCGCGAAGGAGGAGCTTTGCATCGGCGGCGCCGCCAAGGTCGCGGCCCTGCAGCTCGACGAGCGCGTTCCGGGCGGATTCCACGGCGCGCGACACGTTGTCGCGGCCGGCGGCGCAAAGGAGCGCCTCCCCACGGTTCGTCCACGCCGTCGCGGCATGGTGGATGGCGAGCCGGTGGCCAGAACCCGGAAGGCTCCCTAACGCGGCCACGGCGGCGTCATAGGAGCCGATGGCCCTGGGGAGATCCGAACGCCGCTGGTGCAGGTTCCCGAGGTTGATCCAGGAGCTCGCCAGGAGGATCCTGAACGAGGCCTTCTCATCCAGCGGAAGCCCGCGGGCGAGGTCGATCGTGCGGAGTTGGTCCCGGATCGCCTGTGCGCGGGACTTCTCCGTGTCGAGGCGAGCGAAGGCGCCCGCGCGGTTCATCCACGCCGCCGCCAGGTTGTGGCGGAACCGGGGACTGGTTTCGATGGGAAGGCGGCCGAGGAACCCAATGGCCCGGTCAAAGGCGTCCAAGGCATCGCCAAGGCAATCCCGCGATGGTTCCGACTGGAGGGCGCAGCCCAGGTTCACCCAGGCCGCCCCGAGGTCGGCCAGGTAGCCGGGATTCCCGTCGATCGGGAGTCCGCCGAGCAATTCGACCGCCCGCCTGTGGCAGCGGACCGCCTCCGTCCATTCCGCCAGTCCACCGGAGCGGTGCCGCTGAGTCCCGCAGTCCGTCCAGGCGCTCCCGGCCCGGTGGCGGCCCTCGTCCCCCGAAGACGAAGCCCCCCCGGTTTCAGGCTCAAGATGGACTTGGGAATCCGGCATGGCCAATCGCGGGTCCCGTTACATCTCGGACCACTGCCGAAGGAGATTATTGTAGACGCCCGTGAACGGGACGATCGAGGCGTTGCCAGGCACCTCGCGGTTCAACCGCTGGATCCCGACGTCGAGGTCGAAGAGGAGCGAGCGCTGCGCGTCGTCCCTGATCATGCTCTGTATCCAGAAGAAGGAGCAAAGCCGCGTCCCGCGGGTCACCGGCGTCACGTGATGCAGGCTCGTCGCCGGGTATAGCACCAGGGATCCCGGCCGGAGCTTCACGTTGTGGGTGCCGTAGGTGTCCTGCACGACGAGCTCGCCGCCGTCGTATTCCTCCGGCCCGGAAAGGAAAAGGGTGGCCGAGATGTCCGTGCGGATCCGGTGGGGGGTTCCCGGAACCTGCCGGATGGCGTTGTCGACGTGGGTCCCGAATGACTGTCCGCCGGAGTAGCGGTTGAAGAGCGGGGAAAAGACCCGGAGCGGGAGTGCCGCGGCAAGGAAAAGCGGGTGCCGCCCAAGCAGGTCCAGGATCAGCGCCCCCACTTCCTTGGAGGCGGGATGGCCCTCGGGAATCTGGCTGTTGTCCTTGGCCTTGGCCGACTGCACCCCGGCCGTCACGCGGCCGTCAATCCAGTCGGCGGCATCCAGCGTCTGCCGGGCCTTGGCCACTTGGTCGGGATTCAACAGATCGGATACGGTGAGGAGCATGCCTGGAATGGGTTGACCGCCCAAATTCATCTTGAGACTGGGTCGCGAATCAAGCGAATAATGAAACCCGATCTCAGTCTCAATAACAAAAATAACGTATGATTCTGTTGTATATGATTCTGCGCTAAATAATCGAGCCCCAGATACGCTGATTTTGGGAAATCAGGCGCCTACAACCACCCCAAAATGCCGGTGAAATTCCTTTTGCCCAAGGGCGGTCGGCGAGAGGCCTCGGCCGTCGAGATCCTTCGCGAGCCACTTTCTCTTCAGCGCCAAGCCGAGGATTGCCGCCCCAAGGAGGCCTCCCATGTGGAAGCGGCGTTCACTCCAATCGAGGCATCCATAGGCCATGCGGCGCCGGCGGCCCTCGAGCTCTTCGACGTCTATCCCGACCTCCTTCAACTTCTCCCGCCCCAGCGCAGAAAGGGCATACCGGCCCTCTGTGCTTGTCTTCGAGATCCATTCCAGCGCGAGCAAACGGTCGTGCAATCTCACCCCAAGGCTCCCGGCGATGTGGTCATAGCAGATCCGGGCTAGGCGAAGCCTATCCGGCGTGCCCGGGACGAACCTGGGGCCCCTGGCGCCGGCGATGGCCACGAGGCCCTCGAGGATCCGGGCAACCCCCGGCCCGGCCACGCTGTAGTAGCGGTGCCTTCCCTGTGCCACCACCTTCAGGAGACGCGCCTTAAGCAGGCGGTCGAGGTGCGCGCTCGTCGTCGAGGTGCCCACGCCGGCGACGGCGGCGAGCTCGGTGCTTGTCCGGGCCCGGTTATCCATGAGGCAGTACAGGATCCTGGCCCTCGCCGGCTCCCCGATCGCGGAGGCTATCTTGGAGGCGGCTTTGTCCCCGGTGTCCATTGCGTCCACACTTCGTCAGTGAACGAAGTGTCGTCCGGGCACAACTGGTAAAGCTGGGGATCAACCCATGGCGGCCGAACACGAATTCACCCTGCCACGCAGGGAGGCGATCAAGGCGGCGGCGCTCCTCCTGCTTTCGGCGTCGATTGGAAAATCAGGGTTCTCAAAGGCGCCGTCCCCAAGTCCCAAACCCATGAAAATAACCTGCATCATCCGCTACCAGATCGACCCCTTCCAGCGCGACGCCTTCAGGCAGTATTGCGAGACGTGGGGCACCGTGATCCCCCGCAACGGCGGCCACCTCGTGGGCTACTTCCTGCCCCATGAGGGGACGAACGACATCGCCTGGGGGTTGATCGCATTCGACAGCCTCGCCTCATACGAAGCCTACAAGGCGCGCATCAATGCCGACCCCGAGGCCCGCGCGAACTTCGAGATGGCGCGCTCGAGGAAGCTTATCCTCCGCGAGGAGCGCAACTTCGTGGCGATCGTCGACGGGACGCTTGGCATACCCTCCTCCCTCTGAAGGTCCGTCCCGATTCGGTTCCGCGGCCCTGCAAGCGGGGGGTAACACCCCATTGAGGAGGCGCGCGGCGCCGCCTATGATTGTCGGATGTCTTACCTATTTGGAAATGCAGGCCCCGAAAGGCGTCCCAAGTCCGCCGGCCTGAAATCGAGCACCAAGGACAAGATCGAGGGAACGGCGAGGACAGCCGCCGGAATCATCAAGGAAGAGACGGGAAAGGCCATGGACAACCCGGAGCTCCGGCACGAGGGCGTTGCCGATCAGTTTGTAGGCAACACCCAGAAGAGCATAGGAAAGATCAAGAAGGCGCTCGGTAGCTAGCCCTTCGGCGGCGCAGGTGCGGGATTTCCATGGAATCCATTCGATTCCTGAATCCGAACGCCCGTTTGGCGACATTCACCTTGGAACAGCCATTCCATTTATGATCCACCCATCCCTCCAGGCCGACCCAAGCCTCCTTGCCGCCTTTCAGCTCCTGCCCGCGATCGGCCTCATGATCCCGGTCGCCTGCCTCGCGCTCTCATCTCTCCTCATCATCGTGATCCTCCACTATCAGAACAGGGAGCGGGAGCGATGGCATGCAACGGTCCGGCTGGCCCTCGAAAAGGGCGTTCCCATCCCGGCCATGACCGGCTCATCGACTCCAAGCCCCGAGGTGATCCGGGAAAAGCAGCAGTTGGGGTTCGTCGTCGGCGGGCTGGTCAACATCGCGATCGGCATCGGCGTCTTCGCCGGCCTATCCTCCCTGGAGGGCGCCTCCCAGACGCGCTATTTCGGACTGATCCCGGGTTTGATCGGCGTCGCGCTGCTCGCCTGTGGATTGATATTCTTCCGCAAGCCCTCCATCCCAGGCGATCAAGCGCCCACCTTGTGACGCCAGCCGATTCCGAACTCATCGCCCATTGCCTACGAAACGACGACACGGATGCGTTTGGGGAGCTGGTGCAGCGGCACCAGTCGGCTGTCCGGCGGTTTCTGAGGCACCTGGCGCGCGGGGACGGGGCCTTGGCGGACGATCTGGCGCAGGAAACGTTCATCCAGGCGCACCGCGGGCTGCTTCGCTTCCGTCCCGATTCCCGCTTCGAGACCTGGCTCCTCGGCATCGCCCACAACCAGTTTCGCAATTCCCGAAGGCGCCGCCGCGGCGAGGCCGCGCTCTCCGAGATGAACCCGGAAGAGACCGCATTGTCCTCGTCCGAGCGCCTTTCCGACCTCCAGATGGACCTGGCCTCCGCCATGAACCGCCTGTCCGCCGATGAGCAGCTCTCCCTCATGCTCAGCTTCCAAATGGGCCTCTCCCATTCCGAAATCGCCGCGGTGCTCGAACGGCCGCTCGGCACGGTCAAGATCCATATCTCGCGCGGCAAGGAACGGCTTCGCCAGATCCTCTCCCCTTGGAACCCACGCACATGAGCCCGCCTGACGACACCGAGCTCGAGGCCCTGCTTCGGGAGGGCCTCAAGCGACCGCCGCTGCGGGATGGCGGATTTACGGCGCAAGTCCTTGGGGCCCTCCCCCGGCGCCGCCCCTTCCGCCATTATCGTCTTCTGGTCGGCTTGGGCTGGGCGGGCGCAGCGTCAGGGCTTTCAGTGGCTCTATGGGCAGGCTGCTCGGGGTCCGGTGAGGCGTCCGCCGCCTCTCTCATCAGCAACGCGTGGCTCGGCTTCGCCCTTGTCGCGACGCTGATGTCCTGCCTCGGCGCCTGGTACGCTATCGATTCTGCGTCCCGGGCCTGATCCCCGCGCCGGGCCAGTCCCGGCGCCGCCGATCCCATGCAGAACGGCCATATTTCGTCATTGAACGAATCGATTCTGGGGCAAGCTGGTACAATCGGGGCCCAAACACCCCGACGAAAACCTGAACCATCTCATGAATATCCGGATGCTTTCCATCATACCGCTTCTGAGTCTGGTGAGTTGTGCTTCAACTGATCGCGCATATATCGGCTACGAGAATGCGGATCGTTCCGTAGTCCTGGGAGATCTGTACTCCCCGTCAAAGGTGCATGTCTTCAGGGACGAAGTGCCCGTTAGCCTCGAACGAATCGACGGAATGGCGATTGCACCGGGTGCCGACAGTTCCCCCACGCCATCGGAAAAGATCGAGGTATCACCCGGACCCCATCGGTTGAGCATTGGGCTGGAGTTCCCACCCCAGCATTATCGCACCAGGTTGGATCTCAATTGTGCGGCGAACCACGTTGTCCGTCTCACAGGAAAGGAGAGTCCGTACGGGGTCTGGGTGCAGGTATGGGATGAGACGGACGGCTTCGGAAAACGAAAGCTGCTGAGGGAAATCGAGATAGCGTCGGTCACGCCGGACCTGCCCGGTGTTCTTCAGCTCAATCCGCAGGAACACACAATGCATTAGCCCTGCCGGGCGATTTCGAGATGCTGTTTTTCCGGCGGCATGGAGCCAGGCTCCCTAAGCTTTCAATGCCGCCCGCCGCAGGCCTTTGATGTCCAGCTTCACCATTTTCATCATCGCCGTTGTCACCCGCTCGGCTTTCGCCCGATCGGTGCCGGTGAGCAGCCTTATCAGGACGTCGGGCACAATCTGCCACGAGACTCCGTACCTGTCCTCGAGCCAGCCGCACTGGACTTCCTTGCCGCCCGCAGCGAGTCTTCGCCAGTAGTAGTCGACCTCCCTCTGGGTCTTGCAGTGCACGACGAAAGAGACGGCCGGCGTGATCTTGAACACCGGACCGCCGTTCAAGGCGGTGAATTCCTGCCCAAGGATCCGAAATCTGACGGTCATCACTGACCCGGGTTTGCCAGGCGATCCCTTCCCATAGCGCGCGATGTCCAGCGTCTTTGAGCCCTTGAAGATGGACGTGTAAAACCTGGCGGCTTGTCCGGCCTTATTGTCAAACCAGAGAAACGGGGTGATTTTTGGCATAAATGTCGGATCGTGGAAGGGCTTGATAACTTGCGTGATGGCTCCGACATGGGAATCGAACAACGGCAGTTTAGTAGTCGGATCGGTCAGGGCGGTCTAAGTTCCTTTCAGTGTCGCGACTCGCCAGGAATTTCAGGAATGCCCGGATCATCCAGGATTTGCACGGCGGTCGCGTCGCCGAGGTCTTTCCAATCCTGCAGCACCCACGCGACCTTTTTGTCCGGGGTAACTTCGACGAGCTGCGGACCTTTGCCGCCGCCACCGCGGGAAGTGAAGATCGTGTTGCCGCTGGCTAGACGGGTGCAGCTTTGCGGTGCCTGGACGAACCGGAAAGCCTCCGGCAGGTCGGTGTCCTTGAATTCCCAAACCGTTTCACCTTTCGGATTCACTTCGCGCGTAAGACTGTCCTGCTCATCGGTGATCACAGAGTTTCCGTTCTTTAGCCGAATGGCAGCCCACGGCGATTTTATGGGGTAGCCCCAAATTTTATTAAAATCTTTGTCGTATTCCACGACGTTGCTCGAGCTGAGATAGGAAAGGAGATATGTTCCCTGCGCGGTGTAGCGCGCGCGACGGAACTGACCATGAACGTTCCTGGGATTGAACGGCCGGCCATCGGCGCTGGGCACCTCATGATTTACCTCCACCGCGCCGGTCTTGGTGTTGACGATCATCAGCCGCGGCGGCAAGCCGTTCACGACGAACATCACCCTGTCCAGCCCGATGGGCTGGCAGGTGTGAACTTCCGTGTGATTGGTGCCGCTGCTGCTGTTGCAGTCGTAACGCCAGACCACTTTCTTGTCAGGTGTGATTTCCGCGACGTACTGCATCCGCGTGAAGAGAATGTTTCCATTGGAAAGCATCCACACGTCGTCGTATTCGTAGCCGGGGCCGGTCTGATAGGTCCAGACCACCTTGCCGTCGTTAACGAGAAACATCTTGGTGTAATTTTCCCCGACATAAAGCATCGGGTGCTGGGCGAGGCCGTTGCCGGGAAGACCGGCGGGCGTGACCGCGTTCGTCCATTTGCCACCGGGCGACTCGATTTCGGCGGGACCGAATGCGGGCACATCGGGTGCGGTAAAACGTGCGAGCTGGGCCATGCATGGCGCTGCCGAGGACGAACTTGATGTGGCACTGGGCGTGTGACAGCCGGTCAAGGCAGCGGCCAGGCCAATGGCCGTAATGACTGCAATCACCGAGCCAAGTACTACTTTCCAGTTTCTTGAGGAAAAGCAGGCGGGGGCTTTGAAGAATAACATGGCGGGCAGAAAGCAGCAGGAACTGGGCGACTGTGGTCGCTTCCGTAAAAGCCAAATGTGCAAGTTAGATTGTCGGCACCCTTACACTTACAGTTTCAGTTCTTACACTTTGCTTTGTCTGCAAACAGAAATGCACCCGAATAATGACAAATGCAAGTAGCTCCACTCGCGGGCATTCGGCCGCAAAATAATCTGATGCGCTTATCGGCAAATAAATGAAACGTAAGTGAAGAAAAGTTGAATGTAAGCGGTAGATTGAAAACTCGGCCCAGGCGGCGGCGAACAATTTGAAACCATCGGCAAAATGAGAATGCCACGGCTTTATGCCCAGCTTAGGGACCAAGAATGCTAAAATGGTCGGACTCGTTCCCAATGTCAGCGATTTCCGAATCGCGCAAGACAACGCTCCCAAATGCATCTCCGCGAATCCACAAATCATGGTGTGGTGACCCACCGATTCCCGAAT
>PMSP01000318.1 GCA_003168315.1 Opitutaceae bacterium | reverse complement strand
CCAGGTGAGGAGGCCGATCAGGGGCAGGTACCCGCACACATTGAAGACGTACCCGATGCTCGTCATGTCGGCCAGGCGCCCGAGCGCCGCCGCGGCGATGCCCGCGCAGCCGAAGGCGAGGCCGAAGAAGAGCCCGGAGATCATGCCGACCTGTCCCGGGACAAGCTCCTGCGCATACACGAGGATCGCCGAAAACGCCGAGGCCAGGATCAGCCCGATGAAAACAGTCAGGACAACTGTGGCTGTAAGTCCCACATGGGGAAGGAGAAGCGTGAACGGCGCTACCCCCAGGATCGACGCCCAGATGACATATTTTCGTCCGAATCGGTCGCCGAGGGGCCCCCCTATCATCGTCCCTGTCGCCACCGACGCCAGGAAAACGAACAGCAGGATCTGTGAATGGCGGATCGACAGGCCGAACCTCTGGATCAGGTAGAACGTGTAGTAGTTCGTCAGGCTGACCAGGTAGAAGTATTTGGAGAAGATGAGGGCGATCAGGACCGAGAGGGCCATGACCACCCTCCTTCGGGGCAGGGTTCCCTGTGCATGAGCGGCCGCCCGCTTCCGGAACTGGGAAAGGTTGGCGCGGTACCAGCCCCCCACCCGGTAAAGGAGGATGACCCCCGCCAGCGCCAGGAGGGTGAACCAGAGGATCGAGGACTGCCCGCGGGGCACGATGACCAGGGCGGCGAGGAGGGGACCGAGCGAGGAGCCGAAGTTGCCCCCCGTCTGGAACACGGACTGGGCCAGGCCGTGGTTGTCGCCGGCCGCCATGTGGGCCACGCGCGACGCCTCCGGGTGGAAAATGGCCGACCCCATCCCTATCATGACCGACGAGAGAAGGATCATGGGGTAGCTCCCTGCGCGCGACAGGAACGCGAGCCCGACCAGCGTGATCGCCATCCCGAACGCGAGGGAATAGGGCTTGGGATGGCGGTCGGTGAACCTCCCGACGAGCGGCTGCAGGACCGAAGCCGTGACCTGGAAGCTGAAGGTGATCAGGCCGATCTGCGTGAAGGTGAGCCCGAAGGACGCCTTGAGGACGGGATAGATCGAGGGCAGGAGGGCCTGCAGCGTGTCGTTCACCATGTGGGACGCGCAGAGGGCGATCAATATCCCGACGACCGTCCTTCGGGGACCCCCGTGCGCCGCGCCTGCCGTGTCTTGATCGCTTTCCACCCAACCTAGCTATCCGGGATCGGGCGATCTGCAAATCCAGAGTCAGCCCGGCAGCGGCCGGGTGCGGTGGGAGACGGGGGGCCGGGTCAGCCCGCAGCGCCGGGCGAAACGCGCGGACTCCGCCCGGGAGCGCAGCCCCAGCTTCCGCATGATGTTGAAGCGGTGCTTCTCAACCGTCTCGGGCGACAGCTTGAGCTGCGCGGCGATCTCGGCGTCGGAGAGGGGCTCGCCGACCAGGCTCAGGATCGTCTGCTCGCGGTCGGTCAGGACCTTGTCGAACGCGACCGGGTTGCGGCTGTGCGCGCGGCGGGCCTCGGTGAAGGGCTTCGGGAAATACGTCGAGCCGCCCTCGATCGCCGCGATCGCGAGGTTAAGCTCCGCGACGGTGTTCGTCGACTTGTCGATGAATCCCTGGACGGCGGCATGCTCGATCCTGCAGAGCGTGTACTCGTCGAAGTAGGAGGAGATGACGAGCGTCCTGATGAGGGCCCGCTTTCGCCGGAGCGTGCGGAGCACCTCAAAGCCGTCCATGTCGGGAAGGTGGATGTCCAGGATCAGGAGGTCGGGAACCGCCGAGGGGACGACGAGGAGCGCCTCGCGCCCGGTTCCGGCCTCGCCGACGACCTCGTGCCCGAGGTCGGCCGTGCAGGCCTTGCGAAGGACGTCCCGGAAAAGGCGCTCGTCTTCGACAATGGCGATCTTCATGGGCCCGGGGATTCTGCGTGGTGCAGCGCCTATGGAAAGGGCCCTCGCTACCGGAATGCCGGTAACGGGGGCCGTCAATACGCGTAGAACATCCCCTGGAGGAGGACCGGGTCGGCCGTCCGCGTGAGCCCGAGCATGAGGAGTATCCGGGCCTTCTGGGGATTGAGCTCGTCCGCCGCGATGAAGCCGAGGCGGTCGTCGTCCATCTCGACGTTTCGCTCAACGATCCCCCCGCCGGTGCGCGAGCTCCGAACGACCGCCACCCCGGCCCGCGCGGCGGCGCCGGCGGCCGCGAGCGCCGCCGCGCCCAGGTTCCCGTTGCCGACTCCCGCGATCACGATCCCGCGGGCTCCGCCGCGCACGGCGGCGTCGATCAACTCGCGGCCCATACCCGCGTGGGCGTAGACGATGTCCACCCGCGGCAGCGGCCGCCTCGCGGGGACATGGAACTCGCTCGCTAGGGTGTGGCGCCGCACGGGCATGCCGTAGAAGTGGATGCGCCCGGCGCTCACGAGCCCGGCCAGCCCCCGGTGGGTGCTCCTGAAGGTCCCGACCTGCGTCGTGTTCGTCTTCGCGACCTCGCGCGCGAAATGGATCTCGTCGTTCGCGACGACGAGGACGCCCCGGCCGCCCGCCTCGGGATGGGCCGCGGTCGCGACGGCGTTGTAGAGGTTCATCGGGCCGTCCGCGCTCATGGCGGTGGCCGGCCTCATCGCCCCGACGAGGACGACGGGCTTAGGGCTCCGGACGACGAGGTTCAGGAAGTAGGCGGTCTCCTCCATGGTGTCGGTCCCATGCGTGACGACGACCCCGGCCACCTCGGCCTCGGAGAGGGCCTCCTCGGCGCGCCGGGCGAGGGCCCGCCACACGGACTCGCCCATGTCCTGGCTCCCGATGCTGGCGACGTTTGCCGAGTCGAGCCGCGCGAGGGACTCGATGCCGGGCGCCGCGGCTATCAGCGAGGCTATCGAGAAGATGCCGGAGCGGTAGCCATGGGCCGGGCGCGGCCGCCCAGCTCCCGCGATCGTGCCACCCGTCGCGAGCACGGTGACGCGCGGCCGCGCAGGTGAGGATGCTCGTGCGCGCGGTCGGGCCATCCCGCGATTATGGCCCGCTGCCGCCCGGTGTCTAGCCGCCTGCAGCTTGACGCGCGTGAGCGTTTGGGGCGTCGTGCAGGAGGATGGCCCCCACGCTCCTCGTCCTAGCCGCAGGAAAGGGAACCCGCTACGGCGGGCTGAAGCAGATTGACCCGGTCGGCCCGTCCGGGGAGACGGTCCTCGACTATGCCGTCTACGATGCGATCCGCGCGGGCTACACCCGCGCCGTCTTCGTCATCAGGAGGGAATTCGAGGAGGCGTTCCGGGCCGCGGTCACCGCGAAATATGCGGGACGGATCGGCGTCGACTTCGTGCACCAGTCGACGGATGACCTGCCGGAGGGGTTCGACGTCCCTGCCGGCCGCGAGAAGCCCTGGGGCACGGGCCACGCGGTCTGGTCCGCGCGCACCGCGGTGGCGGGCCCGTTCGCGGTCATCAACGCGGACGACTTCTACGGGGCGTCCTCGTTCGCCAAGCTCGCCCATTTCCTCAGGCAGGCCCGGGGTTCCCGGTATGCGATCGTCGGGTTTCGCCTCGCCAACACGCTTTCGGAGAACGGGACCGTGTCCCGCGGCGTCTGCCGCGAGAAGGACGGTCGCCTGGTCTCCATCACGGAGGAGACGGCGATCGCGGCCGCCGACGTGGGCGCCGGCCGCCGGTTCTCCGGCGACGAGGTGGTCTCGATGAACCTCTGGGGATTCACCCCGGCCATATTTGACGGTTTGGACGAGGGCCTGCGCTCCTTTCTCGCCACCGTGGGATCCGACCCGAGCGCGGAGTTCTACCTGCCGGCGGCGGTGTCCGCACTCGTGTCCCGGGGCGCGGCGTCGGTCGACGTGGTCCCGAGCGCGGACTCCTGGTTCGGCATCACCTACCGCGAGGACAGGCCAGCCGTCGCGGCGGCGATCGGGGAACTCATAGCCAGGGGAGCGTACCCGGCGAGGCTCTTCGCCTGAGGCGCTACCGCGACATCCGTGCGAGGAGGAGCCTCACGCCCTCAATCGGCGCGTCGGTCACCCTCGAGAGCGGGAAGGGCGCCCGGGACGAGAGCGCCTGGTAGGCGAAGGGATGGTTCAGTATGTGGCCGCTCACCCCGGCGCGGAAGGAGTCGGGAAGCTTCCCGGGAAACAGCTGGTTCGTGACCGAGACGGCCAGGGCGAGGAGCTGCCCCACTGACTGAGAGACGGCGTCCCCCGCCGCCGGGTCGCCGGCCCCCGCGAGCCGCAGGACCTCGGGAGCGAGGCCCGCCACGCCGTTGTTCGTGGCGGGATCGTCGTAGAAATACCCGGACACCGCGCCCGCGGTCGCATGCCCGGTCCGCTCCCGGACAAGGGCCCCGAGTCCCGACGGGGGAGCCCAACCCTGGAGCTCAAGGAGCGCGCGCGCTATCGCGCGGCGGCCGAGGTCGTAGCCGCTCCCCTCGTCGCCGAACCGCCAGCCGATGCCGCCCGCGTAGTGGACGGCGCCGTCCGGCGAGCGGGCGGCCACGAACGAGCCGGTGCCGGCGTGGATGACGAGGCCCGGGTCGCCGCGGGTGGCCAGCTCGAGGACGGGCACCGAGTCGTCGACCGTGCTCACCTTCCCGAATCCGCTGAGGCCGTCGCCGAACTCCCTCCAGAACGCGCGGCTTCCCGCCATGCAGAGGAGCGTGAGGGAGACCTCCGCTCCGGGATGGGCCGCGCGGACCTCGCCGAGGACCGCGGCCGCGATCTCCCTCGCCCGCGGCGCCCCGGCGAGGCTCGGGCTGCACCCGGGGCCGGCGTGGCGTGCGGCGACCGCCCCGGAGGGGTCGATGAGGATGCATTCCGTCTTCGTCCCGCCGCCGTCGACGCCGATTTTCCAGGCCATGGGCGCGTCAGGCAAGCTGTCGGCTCAGCCGGGCGCGGTAGCGCGCGCCGAGCTCGCGGTTGTGCTCGATCGCCCCCGGGGAGTTCTGGCTCCTGAGGAGGGGGAGGGGATGGCCGTTCGCCCGCAGCCACTCGACGACGGAAAGCATGAGCCAGTTGAGCACGGAGCAGCCGATCAGGGTCGAGGTCGGGCCGGCGCTTGTCCCGTCGCCCACCTCGACGACGGCGTCGCCGGGGACGCCCCCGTTGTCGAGGACGTGGTCGGCGACCTCGAAGAGCCTCTTTCCCGAGGGATGCTGAGAGGGGGTGACCCGGGACATCGCGAGGCACGTGAGCGCCGCGACCGTGAGTCCCCTGCCCTTTGCGTAGAGCGCCACGTCGACTGGCGAGGCGTTCTTGCCCGAGTTGGATATCACGATGACGGTTTCGCCGGCGTTCAGCTGGTACTGCCGGTCGTAGCGGGCCGCCAGCCTCTCGCCGTAGCCGGGAAGGTTCTCAATGAAGCCGCCCGTCGGGTCGATGATGCCGGTCACGCACACGAGGCCGCCCGCGCGGCCGATGATCTCCCTGGAGATGAGCTCGCTGTGGCCGCTTCCGAACGTGTGGACGACGCCCCCGCGGGCGATCGACTGCCCGATGATCGGCGCAAGCCGGGCTATGGCTGGAGCGTTGGCTTCGCGCGCGAGGGCGAGGAGGGCGCCTGCGCGCTCGTAGTAGGTGTCGGCGAGTGTGGGCATGGTGGAAGGTCTTCAGGCGGCCCCGCGGGATGATTCCCACCGGCCGTAGATGCCGCAGGGGAGCACCTTGCCGTCGCGCTCGACGGGAAGGCCCACCTCGCCGGCCGTGATCGCGCCGGGGAGGTCGCTGAGCAGCTGGCTGAGCAGGTTGGCGACGACGGTCGGCGAGAGCCGGGCCGTGTAGGCGTTGATGAGGAAGAAGAGCGGGTTGTCCGTCAGGAGCCCCCTGCACTCCTCGAGGAGCTCCCACAGGTGGTCCTCGAGGCGCCAGAGTTCGCCCGTGCTCCCGCGGCCGAAGGTCGGGGGGTCCATGATGACCGCATCATAGCGCCGGCCCCGCTTGACCTCGCGCCTCACGAACTTGAGGCAGTCGTCCGCGATGTAGCGGATGGGCTTGTCCGCGAGGCCGCTCAGGGCCGCGTTCTCCTTGCACCACTTGACCATGCCCTCGGCGGCGTCCACGTGGCACACCGCGGCCCCGGCGCCGGCGGCCGCGCAGGTGGCCGCGCCGGTGTAGCCGAAGAGGTTCAGGACGCTGACGTCCCGTCCCGCCCGCTTTACCGCGGCGTGTATCCAGTCCCAGTTCACGGCCTGCTCGGGGAACAGGCCCGTGTGCTTGAAGGAGGTGGGGCGGATCTTGAACGTGAGCCCGAGTGCGTCGTACTTGATCTCCCAATGCTCGGGGAGCGGCCGCCGGAACTCCCACTTGCCGCCGCCGGCCTCGCTCCGGTGGTAGAAGCCGTCCCAATGCTCCCAGGGGGCGCCGGGTTCCGCGCCCTGGCGCGGCCAGAGGACCTGCGGGTCGGGGCGAACGAGCGTGTAGGGGCCCCAGCGCTCCTGCTTCATGCCGTCGCCGCAGTCCATCAGGCGGTAGTCGCGCCATCGGTCGGCGACAAGCAGGGGAGGTCGTTGCACGGCGAGGGGCATCGGGTCGGGTTCGCCCCGAGGCAATCGCCGGCGGCCCCGCATGTAAAGACGCGAGCGGGTGCGGCGGCCCCCTCCGAAATTTTCCTATTTGTGAACTCGGCGTTTGACTGGCTGTCGGACAGGGGGTCCCATTTCCCTCCCCCGGAAAGATCCGGGAAAATTTATTCGACATGAACATCATCAAGACACGCGCCCTCCTCGTCCGCCTAAGCGCCTGCGCAGCATTGTCCTGTGCGCTGCGCCTTTCCGCCGACGTCGTCGAGACGGCGAGCGGTGCCCGGATCGTCGGGAAGATCACGAAGATCCACGGCGGGGTGGTGACGGTGAGCACGGACTACGCCGGCGAGATCAACATCAAGCAGGTCCTCGTGACGGCGATCAGGACAGATCACCCGGTCGCCGTGAGGTTTGCGGACGGCACCGGGATCGTGGGCGTCATCTCAGCCCCCTCGGCCGACAAGCTGACCATCGCCGGGGGCGGCAAGTCGGTCGACTGCCCGGTCGGCAACATCTCGGCCACCTGGGGCGCCGGCGAGGAGGACCCCGATGTCGTCGCCCTTAGGCGCAAGTGGGTCTACGAGGTGTCCGCCGACATCGACGGCCGAACCGGCACCGACAGCCAGCTCGCCACGAGCTTCGGGTTCAGAGCGAAACTGATTGGACCGCTCGACACCTTCCAGTACTACACGAATTACACCCGCCAGGAGACCAACGGCGACGTGTCCGCCGACCAGTTCAAGGCCGGGGCCGACTACGCCGACAACTTCGCCGCGGCGACGTCCTGGTACGTGCGCGACGAGGCCGGCTTTGACCGCGTGAACGACATAACCCTCTACGACGTCGCCGCAAGCGGCCTCGGCTACGACTTCATCAAGCAGAGGGACCAGACGCTCACGGCCCGCGCCGGCCTGTCGTATCGCTATGACCAATACTCGACGCCCGACACGGCGGCCCTGAGCTCGCTCGGCGCCGACTTCGAGCTGGAGTACCTCCTGAAGCTCAAGAAGTCCCAGCTGAGCGACCGGATCGCGTTCGTCCCCGCGTTCCAGGACCTTGGCAACTTCATCATCACGCACGAGTTCGCCTTCGAGATCCCGATCACGAAGTCGCTCTGGAAGTGGAGCACCGGGGTCTCGAACAACTACGACAGCCGGCCGGTAGGGGGCGTCGACAAGCTGGACACGCTCTACTTCACGCGCCTCGTGCTCACGTGGGGCGAGGGGCAGCCGAAGTAGGGGGGCCTCATGTCCCGTAGAGCCGGTCGCCGAAGTCGCCGAGGCCGGGCAGGATGTACTTGCGCGCGTTGAGCGCGCGGTCGAGGACCCCGACGTGGACCGAGACGTCGGGATGGTTCCTGGCGATCTCCGCGACGCCCTCGGGCGCCGCGATGATGCAGACAAGCCGGGGCGCGGAGCCGCCGTTCTGCTTCACGACGGTGATCGCCTGGGCGGCGGATCCGCCGGTCGCGAGCATCGGATCGACGACGAAGATCCGGCGGCCCTCCAGCGGGGGCAGCTTGCAGTAGTAGCTTCGCGCCACGGCCGTCACGTGGTCGCGCTCGAGGCCGACGTAGCCCACGCTCACGTCGGGAAACACGTCCAGGAAGGGCTGCACCATGGAGACGCCGGAGCGCAGGATCGCCACCACAACGATCGGCTGGTGGATGAGGACGCGCCCGCTCGTGCTCTCCAGGGGCGTCTCGACGGTCTTCTCCTCGGTGGCGAGGTCGCGTGTCGCGTCGATCGCGAGCATGAGCGTCAGCTGGCTGGCGAGCGCACGGAAGGTCGCGGGCTT
Organism: Opitutaceae bacterium; assembly: GCA_003168315.1. Classification (GTDB taxonomy): domain Bacteria; phylum Verrucomicrobiota; class Verrucomicrobiia; order Opitutales; family Opitutaceae; genus Palsa-1447. The sequence goes on along the minus strand of PMSP01000318.1, from coordinate 3,207 downwards.
CGTCGTCCGGTCACGCAGGTGCGTGATGATGTGGCTGGCCAGCGGGTGCTCGAGTACGCGCAGCATGGCCTTAGAGGAGGTCCCTCTGCACCTTCCGCTCCAGGTGGTGCTCAAACTCCTTGCGCAGGGCCTTCTCCTTGCCGCGGAGGCCGGGCATGAGGGGCAGCCAGTTGTAGACCTCTTCGCGCAGGTGCCGCGGCATCGCCGGCGGCAGCTCGCGGACCCGGTCGAAGGCGCGCACGACCGCCGCGGCTATGTCATCGCACATCCGCTGGGCGTCCGCCGAGCTGTGCTGGCCCGCGAGCCGGATCACCTCGTCCAGCTTCCTGTGGCGCCTCTTCAGGATCGCCTTGTAGGCGCTGGGGCCGTCGAGCGAGATGACAGCCGTCCGGGGATAGTAGTTGGCCATCGGGTTCCACTGCAGGGTGCGCCCGCCGGAGCCCCGGCGGTCGCTGCGCAGGATGACGGACGGGATGTCGGAAAACTTGGCGATCATGAATTCCGCCAGGGTGCCGCTGTCGAGGTCGGGGCCGTCGAAGCTGAAGAGCGCGAGGTCGCACCCGACGAGCGAGCGGATGTGGTGGTCGCGGAGCGTGCGGGGCGTCGTCCCGCGCGGGTCGAAGTCCTGGGGAAGGGCGCAGAGGTACCTGCCGTGCGACTTCTCATAGATGGCCTCCGCGAGGTAGGCGTTCCCGATCAGGTGCTTGAGGTTGAACAGCTCGCCCGCGAAGAAGACGTTCAGGCTGCGCAGTTTTTTCTTCATGCGGTCGAGTCCCACTAAGCCGCGAAGCTTTCCGCCGGACAATGCAATTTATTGGGCGACGAAGGTCACGGCGCCAGCTCGAGCGTGTGCTCGGCCGGTCCCGGCAGGAACGGTGTCGGGTCCCCGTGGACCCAGGCCTCGTGGCCCGCGCGGAAGTAGGGGGAGAGCGGGTTCGCGCATTGTCCCCCGGGCATGTGGAAGATTCCGTCGGACTCGCGGCCGGGGGAGACGACGAACCGCTCGCTGGCCCCGAAGGAGACATCCTGGACGCGCGGCATGTTCGAATCGCCTGGCAGGGGCTCGGCCGGCATGCGGAGCCACCCGGACGCCCAGCGGGGCAGGGCGCGCGCGAGGGGGTGCTCGATCACCGACGTGTTGCGCTGGCCCCAGGTGGCGCTCCTCGGGTCGGCGCCGATCCCCTCATACATGAGGGAGACGTCGTCGGCGGCAGCCACGAGCAGGGCGTCCCACGTCGCGAAGGACGGGTCGAGAAGGTGGGCCGGCCTCTCCCTCACCAGCGTCTCGAGCGGCTCCTCATAGTTGAATCGCGTCCAGGCGAAGTCCGGGTCCCTCGCCACGCAGGGTGCGAAGATGGGGTCGAACACGCGGCGCGCCACCGCGAACCGAAACGCGCGCACGACGCGGTAGGCGGTCGAGTCGGTGTCCGCCCGGCCATTCCATTTCTGGACGGCCTCGAGAAGCCTCCCCCGCGAGGCCTTCGCGGCGGCGACGTCCGGGCGCAGCGTGTCGACAAGGAGGGCGTGCCAGCTGCCAAGGAGGAGCGCTCGGTCGTCCAGCTGGATGGCCAGGAGATCCCTTGGCTCGAGCGGCCTTCCGCCGCCGATCAAGGCGTCCAGGTCGTCGCGGATCTGGCGGGCCCGGGCCGCGGTGTCATAGCCCGAGTCGCCCAGGACCTCGAGCGACTTGCCGCCGACCGTCCGGTTGTTGGCGGTCCAGAGGCGGCCGTCGGGGGGCGCGATGATCGCCGGGACCTCGCGCGGGGCGAGGTACCCGTCCCACTTGCGGTCCCCGTAGACCCAGGATACCGGCAGGCGCCCGTCATAGCCGACCCGCTTCGGCAGCAGTCCCGCCACGGTCCAGGCGATCTGGCCGGCCGAGTCGGCGACAACGAAGTTCTGGGCCGGGATCCCCATGCGGCGGGCGATAGAGACCGCTTCGGCGACGTTCGACGCGTCCTCGAGGTCGAGGATGGCGGAGTTGGTCGCCGCCGGGTCGTCCTCGGTCCAGTGGAACACGAACTGCCTCCCCCCCGGGGCGTCTCCGACCACGGGACCCCAGACGGTCCACGCGAATTCCATCGTCACGGGCTTCGACCCCCTGACGGGCACGGTCTCGGTCCGCCTCTCATACGGCGCAAGGGCGCCCCCGTTCGGGCCATGGTAGAGCTCGGGGGAGACGCTTGGGCTGACGACGAGGATGTCGCCGGTGCCCGCGTTCGAGTTCGTGAAGCCCCAGGCGATCTTGCCCGTGCTGCCGGCGACGAGCGTCGGGACCCCGGGGAGCGTCACCCCCGTCTCCTCGTGCCCCGGCCACTTGAGCGACATCCGGTACCAGATGTTCGGCACCGAGAGGCGGAGGTGCATGTCGTTCGCGACCATGGCCGCGCCATTCGCCGCGAGCGCGCCCGCGACCGCGAAGCTGTTCGACCCCGGCATCTGTCCCTCGTCCCACGCGCCGGCCGCGGGGAACTGCATCCACGCCGTGCCGGCCTCCGCATTTCGCGCCCGAAGGTCCACCTCCGTGGCAGGAGGGACGGGAGCCGCCGGCGAGAGGCTCCCGTCCAGCGCGGCATCGCCCGGCGTGGTCTGGGGGGCGAAGAATGCGAGGGATGCGGGCCCTAGCTCCTCGCGGATCGCCGAGAGCGAGCGCAGAAAGTGCCCCGTTCCCTCCTGCAGGTCGAGCGTCATCGCGTAGGTGATCAGAATGCTGTCCTCGGGCGCCCATGGGCGCGGCTCGGTGCGCAGGACGCTGTACTCCCACGGCTTGGAGCCGAGCGCGGCCAGGCCGGAATTGACGCCCTGCGCGTAGGCCTCGAGGAGCGCCCGCCGGGCGGGGGACTCGCGGGAGACCACCTCGGCAGCGAGGCGCCGGAAGCCGTGCATCCTCGCCTCCCTGTCCAAGGGGAGGGCGGCCGCGCCGAAGAGCTCGGAAAGCTCGCCGGCGCCCCGCCGGCGAAGCGTGTCCATCTCGAAGAACCTGTCCTGGGCGTGGACCCAGCCCGTGGCCCGTGCCAGGTCGATCCGGCTCGAGGCCGTCACGGTCGGGACCCCCAGGGCGTCCCGCGTCACCCTGACGCTCGAGGCCAGCCCGTGCAGTGCCGAGGAGCCGTCGAGCATGGGAAGGCACGCCGTCATCCGGCCCCGCAGCCAGAGGCCGGCGCCGGCGGCCGCGGCGAGCACGACCGCAAGAACCGCCGCCGCAGC
>PMSP01000043.1 GCA_003168315.1 Opitutaceae bacterium | reverse complement strand
CCAGGTGGGGCAGCACGCTCGTCAGGAACCAGGGATAGATCGTGTCATCCTCATGGAGAATCATGACGAACTGCCCCCGCGCCTTGCGCAGGCACTCGTTCCAGTTGGCGACGGCGCCGAGCCTGACCGGGTTGGGATGGTACGTGAATCCCTCCTCCCGGAACCTGCCGACCACGGCCCGGGTTTCCGCCATTCCGCCATCGTCGCAGACGATCACCTCGAGGGGAATGCGCGCGGTCTGGGCGGCGATGCTGGCCAGCGTCTCGGCGAGCATGGCCGGCCGGTTGTAGGCCGGCACCGCGATCGTGACGAGGGGCGATTCCTCCGGGGGCGTCGAACGGTGACGGATCGGCTGCTGACGGGCGGCGGGCCACAGCAATTGGGTCATTCTTTCCCGCCAGACGACGTTGCCCGGGAAAGGTTGCCTGTTTTGGGTAAGAATATCGGGCGCCGTCCGAGGCCCCCATCAGGCGCGGCCCAAGGTTGCCCTGACGGCGCCGAAAACCTCTTCCACCGTGTTCAGGCGCACGCACCGGTTGTGGTAGGAATCGGCCGGCACGCACTCTCCCGGGGCGATGCAGGCGGCGCACGGCATTGCCGGGGCAACCAGCGTGTGGCCCTCCCCGTGAGGCCGGAAAAGGACGGTGTTCTGGGAGCCGTAGAGCGCCACCACGGGGGTTCCGACCGCCGCGGCCACATGCATGGGACCGCCGTCGTGGCAGAGGAAGGCGGACCCTGCGCGCGCCAGCGCCGCGAGGCGCGGCAGGCTGGGGGGCGCGTCAAGGGCGAGGACGTGGCTCCTCGCCAGGCTGCGGATCTTCTCGACCTGCGCGCGGTCGGCGGGTCCGCCCGCGAGGACGACCTGCGCCCCCAGCTCGTCCTGCACCCGGTCGCAGACCGCAGCAAAGCGGTCGGCGGGCCAGAGGCGCCAGGGGCTGCGGCTCCCGGGATGGAGGACAAGCGTCATTCCCCGGGCCCCGATGTAGCGCCGCCAGTCGGCGACGTCGGACTCCCGCGGGACGAGTCGCACCTCGCGGGCCACTATNNGTAATATTCGGTGATGGGCCGGTTCTCGTGTTCCGCCGCCGGGTCATGGACCACGTGCGTGTAGAGCGCCCGCAGCTTGAGCGCGTGCGGGCCGTGGTGGAGCGCCACCCGCATGGGCGCCCCGCTCAGCCGGGCGATCGCAGCGGTCTTCTCCGTGTTGTCGATGTCGAGGACATGCGTGAATTCGGCCTTCCGGATCCGCGCCGAGAAGCCGGGCCAGTCGAGGGCCCGCGCCGGGAGCATCATCGCCTCGTCCACGTCGGGATTCAGCGCAAGGATGCCTGCGTAGGCGGCCTCGACCAGCGCCACAATGCGGGCATCCGGCCAGAAGAGCCGCAGGTTCCTGAAAAGCGACCCCAGGAGCACCACGTCGCCCAGGTACCGGCGGCGGATGACGAGTATCTTCGGGGTCGCGGGCATTGGGACGGCGGATTGCGCCCCACCATGGAACGCCCAGCCGCTTCGCCGCCGCAACGCTATAGCGACGCTGCGGGCTAACCCCAGGAACCGAGCAGTCGTCGGAGCCCGCGGGGGCGTCCGGCGGGCAACGGCGCCCGCTCGATCTTCGGCGAGCCGGCGCCGAAGGTGTGCACCAGCGACGGGTCGGCGACCCTGACGAACGCCTCCCGGAAGGCGGCGGGGCCGATCCCGGACACCAGGAAGCCAAGCTGGCGGTAGGTGTATTCCGAATCCACGACCATCCTCGGGAAGAGGATGAAGGTGTGGGGGATCTCGTTCTCGACGAGCGTGTGCACGAACCTGTGGAAGAGCTCGGCCATGATCGCGCCCTGGCGGGCCGGGTCCGACGTTCCCCAGAGGCCGCCCGGGCGGCTCCCATCGGCTCCCCCGACGTCCGCCCTGCTTGCGGCGACGGCCGCCAGCTCGCGGACGGGGACATAGGCGTGGTCGATCACGAAGCGGCCCGTGGCCAGCGCCGGGCCGAGAGTCTCGCACAGCGCCGGGTTCTTGATGATGTAGGGCGTCCGGGCGTCGAGTATGTCGTGCTCCAGCCCCGCGTTGCAGTGATCGAAGTACTTCCTGTCCCAGTTGCGCCTGCTTATGCCGGTGTCCAGACCGAGCTCGCCGAGGAGGCGGACGAGGAAGGTCGTTCCCGAGCGGCCCGTGCCGCTGATGATCACCTTGTGCTCGGGTTGGGGTGCCTTCGACATGCCTCAGAGCGAATGACGCTCCGGCCCGCAAAAGGTCGCCGCAAAATGGGCTTATTTGTCAGACGGCCTCGGTCCTCTGGCGGTCATAGAGGGACTTGTAGAGGGCGTTGCCTGCGTGGAGCTGGGAGTGGTCGCCGGCGGCGACGATGCGGCCCCCGTCGAAGAGAAGGATCATGGAGGCGTCGCGGATCGTGCTGAAGCGGTGGGCGATGATGAGCGCGGTCTTGCCGACCAGCAGCTTGCCGAGCGCGGCCTGGATTGCGCCCTCGCTTTCGGAGTCCAGCGCCGAGGTCGCCTCGTCGAGGATCAG
>PMSP01000352.1 GCA_003168315.1 Opitutaceae bacterium | reverse complement strand
AATCGTTGCGCAGTTCGAACTCGCCGCTGACCGCGATTGATCCGTGCGTGGGAACGTCGGCCGGCTGTTCGAATTTGGGATCCGGCGCCAGATCCTTCGCCTCGCCTTCCGGCACGCCGCCACCCGCCCAACTGACGATGAGTTCGAGTTGCTCGGGGGTGAGCGCCTTATCGTTGCGAAAATCGCCGAAACCTTTGACCGCGCCCCAGGGAGGCATGCGCCGCTCCAGCACTTCTTCTTTGATGGCGACGGCCCAAGGGCGCGCCGCTGCGTAAGTCATCAGCGAGAAGGCCCGTCCCCCGTCGTGATGGCAGGACGCACAGCGCTCATGGATGATGCGTGAGATTTCGCGATCCCAGGTGATCGGCGTCGTAATGATGTCGTGAGCCGAAGCGGTGACCAGGGGTACGAGAAATAGCAGCCAACGGCGCTCCACGACCGTATGATACAACGCTGGTATGCCTATCATGCGTCGTTGGCTCGCCGGGCTTCTCCTTGTGATCCCGGTTGCCCAGGCGTTTCAGGAGCAGCACCCGGTTACGGGCCGGCAGATCGCGGGCGTAATGGGAAAAAGCTTTTCCCGGATCCATAGGGGTACGGCCATGCGGAAGGAAGAAAATCCGGAAGGCGCGCTAGATGCGCTCTCGATTCGCGCGGGGATGGTGGTGGCCGACGTCGGCGCTGGCACCGGATACATGTCGTTGCGGCTGGCCAAGCGCGTGGGACCATCCGGCAAGGTCTACGCGAACGACATTCAGCCCGAGATGCTGCGGCGGCTGCGCGAGAATGCGGCGAAGGCGGGGCTCACAAACATCGAGACCGTGCAAGGCGACGTGGCCGATCCGAAACTTCCGGCGGACCGCATGGACTTAGTGCTGCTGGTGGACGTGTATCACGAGTTCTCCCAGCCGCGCCAGATGATCGACAAAATTCGCGAAGCGTTGAAGCCCGACGGACGGCTGGTGCTGCTCGAATATCGCAAGGAAGATCCGAACGTGCCAATTCGCGAGGAGCACAAAATGACCGTGGCTGAAGTAAAGGCGGAGCTCGAACCGCAGGGGTTGGTGCTGAGTCAGGTGATAGAGACGCTGCCCCGGCAGCACATTTTGATTTTGACGAAGGCTGCCACGGCGAAAGCGGCTGCAGGTCACTGACGTTGATTATTGCAGCCGCTTGACCGCTTCCAGCGCCAATTCGTGCAACCCTTTGCCGCCATGCGCGACATAGGCGATGATGTGATCGCGCATGCGCCGCTCCCAAAACTTCTTGAAGTGATCGGTCACGCCGGCGACCGCTTCGTCGTGCGGATAGCCTGCAAAGAACAAAGCGATCTGGTTCGCCCGGTGAACCATGCGGTCTGATTCCATCTTCTAGTCGCCGGACGCGCCCGTCAGGATCTGCGTGTTCTGGCGGCGAGTCTCGAGATAGTGCTCCTGCCACTCCGACATTTTCTTGGCAAGGGTCACCTCCACGGCAGTCACTTTGTACTCGGGGCAGCCGGTAGCCCAATCCTCAAACTCGGTGGTGACGACGTTCGCGCCCGTGAAGCCATGATGGAACGTGGTGTAGACGACCCCCGGCTGCATGCGCTCGGAGATGCGCGCGAGGCGATCGTAGTCGCGCTGGCTTTTCCAGTCGTCCGGCGTGACCCGCCAGGCGGTTCGCGGATCCGACTCGAGCTCGCGAAGCCGGGTCCGCTGCGCGGACTTCGACAGGTTGAGCCACACCTTCACGATCAGGGCCCCCCCCGCCGCGAGCTGCCCCTCGAACCAGGCAAAGCGCCGGAGCGTCGCGTCGAACTGCACGAGCTCGCGCGCGCTCCGCGGGTCCTCGTGGAGCGCGTCGGCGTGCCAGCCTCCGGCATAGATCGCCATGCGGCCGTTCGCGGGGAGCGTCCTCCAGTAGCGCCACATGGCGGGCCGGTCGCGCTCCTCGTCCGTCGGCTCGTGGAAGGCGAAGGTCTCGAAGCCGCGCGGGTCGAGCCACCCGTTCAGGATGTTGATGACGTCCCCCTTCCCCGACGCCTCCACGCCGGCGACGACCAGGATCACCGGGAACTTGGCCGACTTGAGCTCCACCTGCATCCGGACGAGCGCAGCGCGCACGTCAGGAAGGCGGGCCTCGTAGGCTTTCTTCGACATTCGACGGTCGTCGCCTGATTTCGCCATTTTTCGGGGGTATCTTCGTGAGGAGTGGCCGCTGGCGCCGCCGATGTCGAGACGTCTCAGGTCCGCTCATGTTAAATTTGCGGCTGTTCCCTCTTGGCTGGCGAGGGGGCGGCCGGCACCCTCTGCGGTCTCCGAAGCAGCCTAAGCCGACATGACTGATCTCCCCAAATCCCGGCGCCGGCATGCGATTACGATGCTCCTGCTGGCGAACCTTTACTGGGGCGTGAGCTTCGCCGTCATCAAGTCCCTGACGATGCTGAACCGCAGGCTCCTGCCGGACGCGGGGACCTGGTTTCTCGCGGCGCAGGCCCTCGCCCCGCGCTTCGTCGTGGCTGCACTCCTCCTGCTTCTCTTCCGACGGCGCGGGGAGGGTGGGTTGACCCGTCTGGAGATCCGGCAGGGCTCCATGATCGGCGCCTTCGCCGCCGCGGGCGCGTTCTTCCAGACGGACGGCCTGCAGTTCACGGACGCGTCCACCTCCTCATTCCTGACGCAGTTCTCGGCGATCCTGATTCCGGCATGGTTCGCCCTATGGCACCGGCGAAACCCCGGCGCCGTCGTCTGGACCGGCTGCGTCCTCGTCCTCGCTGGGGTGGGGATCCTCGGCCACTTCGAGTGGCGCACGCTCAGGTTTGGGCGCGGCGAATGGGAGACGCTCCTCTGCTCCCTCTTCTTCATGGGCCAGATCCTCGTGCTGGAGCGCAAGGAGTTCGCGGCCAACCGCCCGGGGTCCGTCACGCTCGCCATGTTCGCGGTCCAGGGAACGATCTTTGCCGCGCTTGCCGCCGGAACCGCGCCGCGAGCGGGGGCCCTCCTCGTTCCCTGGGGTTCGCCGCCATGGGTGGCGCTTACCCTGACGCTCACGGTGGTCTGCACGATCGGGGCATTCACGATCATGAACCGGTGGCAGCCCGCGATCACGTCGACCGAGGCGGGGCTCATCTACTGCGTTGAGCCGCTGTTCGCCTCGATCTTCGCGCTCTTCCTGCCGGGACTCTTCTCCGTGTGGGCCGCGATCAACTACCCGAATGAGCGTGCGACATGGTCTCTCCTGGTCGGCGGGGGCCTCATCACGGTGGCCAATATCCTCGTGCAGACCCGGGCAAAACGACCTGAGGTCACATAAAGCATGGTAAAGACTGCCAATATTACAATAATACAGGTTTTAACTTGCCAAGAGCTAATAAATGCAGTCTTTAAACTGAATCGGAGCTAAACTGCGAGCCATTCTCCTTGAGGGACTTCAACAGAAGGTTGAAGTCCTGAGGGCATCGCGCGTTGCCGCAACGAAGCCTGCGAGGGGATGGCTGCGGGCCGTGCGCGAGGCCGTCGGACTCACGCAGAGCGATGTGGCGGTGAGGGCCTCCGTAAAGCGGCAGTCTTACGCCCAGTTCGAGGCCACGGAGGAGAAGGGATCAATCAGCATCGCGTCCCTCCGGCGCGCCGCCGAGGCGATGGACTGCGAACTCGTCTACTTCATCGTCCCGAAGGAATCCGTGGCGCGCTCGTATGCCGAGCTTGCCCAGCTCCACGATCCATCGGCCATGCACCAGAGGGCGACCGACCAGTCGATGGCCCTGAAGGGCGCCGGCCCAGCGGAAAATGCCCGCTGAACCCGCCGGCGAGGAGGATGCCATCACCGCGCCCGAGCAGGCGCGGCTCGTTCCCAGCCTCTCCACGCGGGCGCAGCTCAACGAGGTCGAGCGGCTGGGCATCCATGCCGCGAGGGTGTGGGCGATGCGCGCAACGGCGCTCAAGCGGGCAGACCTGCTGACGGAGGCCTTTTCCCGGGAGCTGCACCGCAGGATGTTCGGCGCGGTCTGGCGGGGCGCGGGGCGGTACCGGACCACGGAGCGCAATCCCGGCTGGGAGCCGCACAGGATCGCCGAGGGGGTAGGGATCTTCTTCGACGATGCCGAGGGCTGGCTCCGCTTCTCCACCTACCCGGTCCATGAGGCCGCGGTTCGCCTCCACCAGAGGCTCGTAGCGATCCATCCGTGGTCGCAGGGCAACGGGAGACATGCGCGGCTGGTCGCGGACATTGTCGTCGCGTCCCACGGGGAGAAACCGCTCACCTGGGGTGCGGGAACCGCCGCCGGCGCGCCGGGATCCGGACGCCTTCTCTATATAGAGGCGCTCAGGTCCGCCGAGGCGGGAGACTTGGCTGCGTTGATGACTTTTGCCCGAAGCTAGCTGTGCCGGACTAGAAGGCGTACGACAGGCTTCCGAAGATCCCCCGGCGCATGCCGTACTGGGCCGCGTTGACGCCGACGCCGGTCCCGTCCCGAAGCTCGTAGGAGTTGTCCGTCAGGTTGACGATGTCGAGGCGCACCTTCCAGAAGCGGTGCAGGCCCGCCTTGAAGCTCTGCTCCGCGCCGACGCTGACCGTGTAATAGGGCGAAACCGTCCCTCCGTTCGGGATGTTGGTCCCGTCGGGAGCCGTCTCGTCGGTCCTGAGCCCCGTGCCATAGAGCGAGTCGACGTAGACCCTGGTGTTGCCGCGCGCGCGCTTCCAGACATAGTCCGCGCCGAAGGACCCCGAGAGGACCTGGTCGTGGTCGAGGAAAATCCAGTGGTTCTTCACGTAGGCGAGGTCGGCGGGGGAGAACAGGAACTCGGCCGAGTCCCAGTCCTCGCCCCTCGCCACCGAGTGCGCGAGGTTGAGGTAGGTCGTGAACCCTCCCCTCGAGTAGGAGCCCGAGAACTCGAGGCCGTAGATCTCGCCCTCGGCATAGTTGAAGGCCGAGAGGATGAGGGTCTGGCCGAACAGCCCGTCATCGAGCTGGTTCTTCGCCCGCTTGTAGTAGGCATCGAGGCCCACCTGGAGGCCGGCCCCGAGCTTCTGCGTGATGCCCGCGTCGAAGTAGTTCGAGCGCTCGGCCTTCACGGGATCGTCCTCGGTGACGGCGGACTGGTTGGACGTGCCGGCAAACTGCTGGACGGTGCTTCCCGGCACGTTCTCGACCGGCGGCGGCGTGAAGTACCTCGAGTATCCCAGGTGAAGGGTCGTCGAGTCCAGGGGCTGGTAGATCAGGTTGACCCTGGGGCTCAGCTGGCTCTCGTCGTCAAAGGAGGAGCTGAACTGGTCCAGCCTGGCGCCGTAGTTGAGGGTCAGCCCCGGCAGGAGCCTCCATTCGTCCTGCAGGTAGGCGCCCTCGAATAGGGCGTGGAGCGTCTGCTCGTCGGCGACCGTGAACGCGGAGCCGGTCGGGTTGCCCGCCGTGTCGACCGGGAAGACGCTGGTCGCGGAGTCGGCGTCGACCGACTCGTCGAGGAAGGAGAAACCCGCCCGCAGCGTATGGGCGCCGCTGACCTTGTAGCTGCCGTCCCCCTGGATCCCGGCGGAGTAGAGGGTCCGGTCGACGTCGCTCGCGACCCCGTTGAAGTAGAGGTCCCCGAGGGGGTCGGGGGTGAAGTGCACGCTGCTGTCGCGGCCGAACGCCGAGACCTGGTAGTTCAGGTCGCCCGCGGTCTTCTGGTAGGTGAGGACGGCGTAGTAGTTCTGCTCGTTCTGGTTCTCGTTCAGCCGCGAGGACGCGAATGAACCGGGGAGCCACTGCTGGCCGTCCGGCGATTTTCCCGCGGGCAGCCCGGGCGTGTCCGGGACCTGGAAGTTGCTGGAGGACGCGCCGCCCATGAAGGTG
>PMSP01000265.1 GCA_003168315.1 Opitutaceae bacterium | reverse complement strand
TGCCCGCGCCGTTCGGGCCGAGGAGCCCGAAGCATTCGCCCCGAGGCAGCTCCAGATCGAGGCCGTCGACGACGGGGCGGCCGCCGCGCTCGACGGTGAGGTCTGCGATCTGAACGTCTACATAGGCAACTTCCAGGCTCCCACCGGCAGCCCCGGAAACACCAAAGGCCCACGCATCGGGACCGAGCAGGAGGCGCTCGAGATCGTCGCCGCCTGCGAGGGCAGGCCCGGGACGATCACCAAGCTCGAGAAGAAAGAGCAGCGCGAGAAAGCGCCGATGCTCTACGACCTGACAACGCTCCAGCGCGAGGCCAACAACCGCTTCGGCCTGTCGGCGCGGCGGACCTCGCAGATCGCCCAGGCCCTCTACGAGCGCCACAAGATGATCACGTACCCCCGCACGGACTCGCGCGCCCTCCCGGAGGACTACATCCCGACCGTCCGTCAGGCCCTCCTCAACCTGAAGGGGGACCTGGCGGTCCACGCGAACAAGGTCCTCGAGGAGCAGTGGCTCGGGCCGAACAAGAGGATCTTCAACAACGCGCAGATTTCCGACCACTTCGCCATCATCCCGACCGTCGAGGAGCCGAAGCCCCTCGAGGACATGGAGGCGAAGGTCTACGACATGATCGCGCGCCGATTCGTCGCGGTGTTCCACCCCTCCGCCGAGTTCGACATCACGACCCGCATCAGCGCCGTTGCCGGCCACGACTTCAAGACCGAGGGGAAGGTGCTCACCTTCCCCGGCTGGCTCGCGGTCTACGGCAAGACCGGCGTCGAGGACGAGAATTCGGAGACGAGGACGCTTCCCGCCCTCGATCCGTCCGATGGCAGGCCGGCCCACGCGAAGACGGTCGAGGCGCAGCTCCACGAGGAGGCGACGCGGCCCCCGCCGCGGTACACGGAGGCCACGCTCCTCTCCGCCATGGAGGGCGCCGGAAAGCTCGTCGACGACGAGGAGCTCGCCGAGGCCATGAAGGAGCGCGGGCTCGGGACGCCGGCGACCCGCGCCGACACGATCGACGGGCTCATCAACACGCGCTATGTGGAGCGCCAGCAGCGCGAGCTGGTCCCCACCCCGAAGGCGGAGCAGATCCTGCAGTTCCTGGCCGCGGTCAAGGCTGACGGGATCACGAGCCCGGCGATGACCGGCGAGTGGGAATTCAAGCTCCGTCAGATGGAGCACGGCAACTTCTCGCGGGAGAAGTTCATGGCGGAGGTGGTCGAGACGACCAAGGGCATCGTCGCCGGGGTCAAGTCCTTCGAGGAGGACGACTCGGCCGCGCGCGAGACGGACATCATCTCCCCCACTGACGGCAAGCCGCTTGTCGAGACCCTGCGCGGCTACAAGTCGAAGGACGGCGAGCTCATGATCTACAAGGTAATCGGCAACCGCAAGATGGCGGAGTCCGAGGTGAAGGACCTCCTCGCGCTCGGGCAGATCGGCCCGCTGGACGGATTCCGCTCGAAGAAGGGGAAGCCCTTCAGCGCCGTGCTCCGCTACAACAAGGAGGAGAAGAAGGCTGAATTCGTTTTCGACGGCCAGAGGGACGCAAGCGGCGCGATCAAGATAGACTTCACCGGGCTGCAGCCGGTGGCCGACGCCCCCACCCCGCGCTTCCCTGCCGGCTCGCAGGTCTACGAGACGCCGCAGAGCTTCGTCGTCCGCAGCGTCGTCGACGGCGAGGACAAGGTCCTCACGCGCTGCTCGAAGCGGATCCTCTCCAAGGACATCCCGCTGGAGCAGTTCATGAAGATGCTCCAGACCGGCAAGACCGACCTCCTGGAGAAGTTCTGGAGCATGCGAACCCGCCGGCCGTTCAGCGCATTCCTCGCCCTCAAGGAGGACGGGACCACCGGGTTTGAGTTCGCGCCCCGCGCGCCCAAGGACCCGAACGCGCCCGCCCGGGGCCGGAAGGGGAGGAAGAAGGCCCCCGCCCAGGCGGACCCCGCCCCCGCGGCTCCCGCACCGGGAGCCGCTTAAGGGTCCCCGGCGGGAAACCTTCCCGGACCTGCTGCGTCTTTCCACCACACCCCCGTGAAATCCGCGACAAACGTCCTCATTGCCCTCCTCGCCCTCGCAGTCGTCGCGATGGCGGCGCTGTCCTGGAGCCAGTACCGGGAGCTGATCAACCTGCGTGCGCAACTGGCTGATGGCGATGGTGCTGCACTGAAGAAGCAGCTTGCCGACGCGCGCAGCACGATCAAGTCGCTCCAGGACCGCCTTGCCGCCATGAGGGGCCGCCGCAGCGGGAATGTGGCCGCGGACGGCGAGGGAGGCGACAGCGCCGCCGCCAACGCGGGCCGCCGGGGCGGCCGCTTCGGCGCGTTCGCCGCCATGAGCGGGAATCCCGAGTTCCAGAAGCTGATGGCGATCCAGATGAAGGGCAGGATCGTCCAGACCTACGCAGGCCTCTTCAAGTCGCTCAACCTCTCGCCGGACCAGCTCGCGCAGTTCCAGTCGCTCCTCGCTGACAAGCAGCAGGCGCTCATGGATGTCATGCAGGCGGCCCGGGAGCAGGGCATCAACCCCAGGGAGGACCCCGACGGCTTCAAGACGCTCGTCAACCAGGCGGTCTCGCAGTCCGACCAGGCCATCCAGGCGACCCTCGGCGACGCCGGCTTCCAGCAGTACCAGCAGTACCAGCAGACGTTGCCCGAGAGGAACGTCGTCAACAGCCTCCAGCAGTCGCTCAGCTACACGCAGACGCCGCTCACGGACGACGAGGCGAACCAGATGATCGGGCTCCTCTCGCAGAGCCAGCCGCAGCGGGCGGGCACCGGCACCTCCGGCACGACGAACGGCGGCGACGGCGGCCCCGGGATCATGAGCCTCATCAACGGCGGCGGGACGGCGAAGGTGACCGACCAGGCGGTCACGCAGGCGCAGGGGGTCCTCTCGGCCCCCCAGATATCCGCCCTCCAGCAGATCCAGGCGCAGCAGCAGGCGCAGCAGCAGATCCAGCAGATGATGCGCTCCGCGAACCAGGGGACGGCTCCGGCCCCGGCGCCCCCGGCGCCTGCCGCAGGGGGCACCCAGGGCTGATCCCCGGGGGGTGCCGCCATGAATACGCTTGTCGCGCCTGCGCCGCGGTGCGTATCGTCGCCCGCTCCATGATCGTAACCACTGCGCAGCTCTTCAAGCACGCCTATGGCAAGTACGCCGTCGGCGCGTACAACATCAACAATGCGGAGCAGGCCATGGGCCTGTTCCGGGGCTGCATCCAGTCGCAGGCCCCGTTCATCATCCAGATCTCCAAGGGGGCCCGGAAGTACACCGACAAGCGGATGCTCGAGGCGATCATCCGCACCGCCGGGGACATCTACCCCGAGGCCATCTACGCGGTGCACCTCGACCACGGGGACGAGGACACCTGCTACGACTGCATCAAGTCCGGCTTCTTCAGCGCGGTCATGATCGATGCTTCCCACGAGACCTTCGACAAGAACGTCGAGATCACGAAGCGCGTCGTCGAGGCCGCGCACCAGAAGGGCCTCTCGGTCGAGGCCGAGCTCGGCATGCTGGGCGGCGTCGAGGAGGACATCCAGGTCGAGGACGGCCACGCGACCCTGACGAACCCGGCCGAGGCCGAGGAGTTCGTCAGGAAGACCGGCTGCGACTCCCTCGCCTGCGCGATCGGGACCAGCCACGGCGCCTACAAGTTCAAGGGCCGCCAGTCGCTCCACTTCGACGTGCTGAAGAAGATCCAGGCCCTCCTTCCCGGCTTCCCGCTGGTCATGCACGGCTCCTCCTCGGTCCCAAAGGACGAGGTCGACCGGATCAACGCGGCGGGCGGCAAGATGGAGGGTTCCGTGGGCGTCGACCCCAACGAATACCTACCCGCCGCGAAGCTCGGCGTCACGAAGGTCAACATCGACACCNNTTCAGGCCGCCCGGCAAGATCTTCATGGACGAATACGCCAAGTTCATAGCCAGCCGGAACGATTACCTCGGCTCGTCCGGGCAGCTGCCGGACCTGCGCAAGTCACTCGGCAAGTAGGCGGACCAGCCCGCCGGGGCGGCGGGTCACATGAAGCTCCTGTTCCTCTTCGGCAGGCCCGCGGTGGGAAAGCTCACGATCGCCCGGGAGGT
>PMSP01000062.1:3783-4033 GCA_003168315.1 Opitutaceae bacterium | reverse complement strand
AGAAGCCGCTCCCTTCCGTGAAGGCGATGCGCGAGCAGATGAAGACAGCCCCGGCGGGGATAGCCGTCGGTCGAGCCAAGCAGGTGCAGTATGCAATCGACGACGCCTTCGCGATGTTCCGCTCCTATAGGAGCAACTTCTTTGCCTGGGCGAAGGATCCCTCCTCGCGTCCGGGCAAGCCGCGGCCGCCGAGGTTCCACCGCCGCGGCCAACGGGCCCGGCTGCACTTTGATTACCAGGAATTTAAGGT
>PMSP01000062.1:0-3693 GCA_003168315.1 Opitutaceae bacterium | reverse complement strand
AAGGCGATCCTGCAGCGCGGGGCCAAGTGGCACGCAAAGCTGCAAAGCGAGGCGGCGCTCGGCGCGCGCCATGGGAAGGCGCGCGCCGGCGCACTGGCCGCCCGCAGCGCCCGCCAGATGGAGGACCTCATGAAGAAGGCCGCTCTGTTTCTCGTCACCTACTGCGCTGCCAATGGGATCGCCCGGCTCGCGGTCGGGCGAAACAAGGACTGGAAGCAGGAGGTGAATCTGGGCAAGAAGCAGAACCAGCTCTTCACCTTCATCCCGCACGGGAAACTGATTGAGGCCCTGCGGGCGAAGTGCGCCCGCGCCGGGATTGAATTTGTCGAAACCGAGGAGTCGTTCACGTCAAAGACGGACCATCTCGCCCGCGAGGAGATGGGGCCCAAACCAGAAGGATACCGCTGGCTGGGATCACGCAGCACACGAGGCTGCTTTCGTTCCAGCATGGGGTTTGTCCTTCAGGCTGACGTCAATGGCTGCATCGGAATCGGCAGAAAGGTAGGAGGCGAACGGTGGCTCTGTGACCTCATAGGGCGACTGGGATCCTCTCCGGGCACAAGGCTCGTGCCCCGGAAGCTCCACGTGAATGGCCGTCACGTACCGGCACTAAGCCCGGGCGTCAGGATGCCGCATCCCCGCGGCCTCTCCTCCAGAGCGTGGATCAGTACGAAAGTTGCGCTGGCCAAGGCCGGGCTCATCCCCGGCCTCCAGCGTGTCGCTCCAGCGACCCATATCCCCCAGGTCTTCACCAAGGCGGCATAACCGCACTGGATATCAGCCTGGATTATGCAACAAAGCCGGCCCGTCAACCTACGCCCTTCCCGGCTCGATGAGCTGCGGACCCGGGCCCCTCCCGGAGAGCTCGTCGCAGGGATTGCGCAAAGGGCAGTCCTTCATCGAGAGGCACCCGCATCCGATGCAGCCCGTCATGAGGTCGCGCAGGCGGGTGAGCCTCCCAATTCGCCCGTCAAGGTCGGCCTGCCAGCGCGCGGACAGCTTCCGCCAGTCCTGCGCCGTCGGCGTGCGCCCCTTCGGCAGGGCGTCAAGCGCAGCCTTGATCGACGCGAGCGGGATGCCGATCCGCTGGGCGACCTTGACGATCGACACGCGCCGGAGCACCTCGCGCGGATAGCGACGCTGGTTCCCGTGGCTCCTCCAGCTCGCGATCAGTCCCTTGGCCTCGTAGAAGCGGATCGCGGAGACGGAGATGCCGCAGCGCCGCGCGACCTCGCCGACGCTGAGTTCCTGCGGGAATTGAACCGGTTCGATTTTATCCATGGACCCCCTTGACCTCAAGTAAGGTTGAGGTGCTACTCTGCGCACGCAACGATCAAAAATCAAGCCACACGCACCATGACATCCCATGACTATCTCGTAGAAATGAGCTTCGATCCCTTCGCGTCACCCCTAACGCCGCAGGAGGCCACCGCATTCGCGGAGCGTGTGGCGCTTCCCACGTTTGAGTCGCTTCGGAAGATGGCCGGCGATGGCCGGGTTCTCGCCGGGGGCCCCCTCCTTGCGGCCACCGGGCTGGCCTTCATCGCGAGGGCTGAGTCGCCGCAGGGGCTGGAGGAGATGGTCGGCGCGCTTCCGCTGTTCCCGCGCGCGCGGACCCGCGTCGTCCCCCTGGGGACATTTGAGGGCCGCGTGGGAACGATCCGGGGATTCCTGGACAAGGCCACGCCGGCCTCGCCCCAGGCCTCCCAGGGCTGATCCAGCCGAAACCGTTTCCCGAACCACCCCCCATGATCCTCATTGTTTCAGCAAGCCTGAGAGCAGACAGCAACAGCCGGGTTCTGGCGCACGAGGCCAGGCGCGTGCTCGAGCAGGACGGCGCCGTGGCGACGCTAGTCGACCTGAGGGAGCATCCCCTGCCGCTCTGCGACGGGGACGCGTCCTACGGTCATCCGAGCGTCGCCCTCATAGGGGACCTCCTCGCCAGGGCCAGCGCGGTCCTGGTGGCGACCCCGATCTACAACTACGACGCGAACGCCGCGGTGAAGAACCTCATCGAGCTGACCGGGAGCGGATGGCAGGACAAGCCGGTCGGCTTCCTCTGCGCGGCCGGCGGCATGAGCAGCTACATGTCGATCATGTCGCTCGCCAACTGCCTGATGCTCGACTTTCGCAGCATCGTGGTTCCCAGGTTCGTGTACGCGACCGGCGAGGCCTTCGCCGGGGGGCGGATCGTGGATGCCGATGTGGAGAAGCGGGTCGCCGAGCTGGCCCGCTCCACCGCGCGCCTCGGCCGGCTGCTGAAGGCGGCGTGACGGGGCTCAGCCCTTGAGGGCACCCGCGGCGATCCCCCTAACGATCTGCCTCTGAAGGGCCGCGTAGACCACGAGGATCGGGAGCGTCACGAGGATGATGCCCGCAAAGAGCATCCCATATTCCGTGCGGTACTCGGCGGCGATGGAAAGGTTCGCAAGCCCGAGTGGCACCGTCCGCGCGCTCCCCGCCACGTCGCCGCTGACCAGCATGAACGCATAGAAGTATTCCTTCCACACGCCGATGAACTGGAAGATCGTCACCGTCACCAGCCCCGGCCTAGCGAGCGGCAGGAGGACCCTCCAGAACGCCGAGAACTCGCCGCATCCGTCCACGACGGCCGCCTCATAGAGCGACCTGGGGAGCGACCGGAAGAACCCGGCAAGGACGAACACGGCGAAAGGGAGCCCGTTCGCCGTGTAGACGAGGATGAGCCCGGCCCGGGTATTGAGGAGGCCGAGCGACCGCAGCTCGAAGAAGAGGGGGACAATGGCGAGCTGCGCCGGGACCGTGAGGCCGGCGACGATGAGCCCGAAGACGACCCTCCCAACGGGATGGGAAAACCGGGCCAGCGCATACGCCGCCGTCGCTCCCAGTGACACGATGAGGACGACGGACGATACCGTGACGAGGACCGAATTCAGGAAATATTCCCCAAAATGGGCCCCCTGCCAGGCGCGCGCGTAGTTGTCCACGTGGAGGTCCGCGGGCGACGGCAGCGCGAAGGTGTGGCGGAATATGTCGGCGTCCCCCTTGAGCGACGAGTAGGCAACCCAAAGCATCGGGAAGATGAGCCACCCCGAGTAGGCGAGGAGGGCCGTTAAGGCCACGGGCCTCGAGAACTGGCGCCTTCCGTGCATGTTGGAAGTCATCTTGTCAGGATTCAACCGGCTCGCTCCTGAGCCCCCTGAAGACGGCGGCGCTCCCGGCGAGGACGAGGGAGAAGAGGATGACCGCCAGCGCCGCCGCGCGCCCGATGTCGAAGTCCTTGAACATCGTCGTGACAAGGAGCGTCCCGAGCGTGCTGACGGAAGCCGACGGGTCCTGCGACGTCAGGAGCCATATCATCTCGAAGGCGTTGAGGCCCGCGATGACGAGGAACACCGCCGAGATCGCAACGACCTCCCTGATCAGCGGCAGCGTGATCGCGAAGAACTGCATCCAGCCCGGGGCCCCGTCGATCTCGGCGGCCTCGTACAGCTGCGGGTCGATGCCCTCCATCGCCGCCAGGTAGAGGATGAGGTTGAATCCGCACGCCATCCAGACGTAGATCGGGATCAGGGCGGCGTAGAGGTGGGCGTCGGAGAGCCACGGATAGTCGGCGAACGACCTGAGCCAGTCCCAGTGGAGGGCGCCGCCCAGGCCGGAGAGGCCCGCGGTCACGAGACCGCCGTGGGGCTGGTACGCCGCGAGCCAGATGAG
>PMSP01000276.1 GCA_003168315.1 Opitutaceae bacterium | reverse complement strand
GGGCGATTGCCATAAAGACCCTGTCCATCTGGGGCCATTCCCCGGGGCAGACGACCTTCTACGTGACCGGCCTGAGCTATCCCCTCGCGGTCGTCGGCGACTCGATGTTCGCGGCCTCGATGGGCGGCAGCGCCGCGCATTTCGCCGACCAGTACAAGAATGACGTGGAAAAGATCCTCAGGCTGCCCCGAAACACGGTCCTGGCCTGCGGACACGGGCCTCTCACGACCGTCGGCCAGGAGAGGCGCCACAACCCCTTCTTCACCACCTAACGCACTCCCTATGGGTAACTACCGTACTCGACTAAAATGAGCCCATCACGCAAAGCCAGTGGGAGCGTTCCCCACTCAATGAAGAGAAAAACCACGTTCGTCCTGATACTGGCGTTCTCGCTGATCATGGCGTGGGTGCTGATCATCACCGACGAGCAGGTGAGGGAGCACCTCGGCGGCACGCTCTACATCATAGGCTTCGCCATCACCGGGTGCATGCTGCTGATCCTGGCGGGCTATGTTTGGGACCAGACGCTCGCGAAGTCGCTTAAGTCGCTCCACGACACGACCGATTCGGTCAACATCGAGGACTCGCCGCTCGACCTTGATGAGTCCGACTCCGACGAGATCATCGGGCTCGCCCGGAAGATCGAGCGGATGGCGCGCTCGCTCCAGCAGGTGGAGGCGAGCTACAAGGGCATCGTCGAGGACCAGCCCGACCTCATCTGCCGCTACAAGAACGACGGCAAGCTGACCTTCGTCAACGGGGCCTACGCCCGGGCGCTCAATCGCAAGCGCAACGAGCTCGTGGGCGTCGATTTCCCGTATTTCGCGCCGGGCGCGGCCATCGCGGACGAGCCCTACACCTTTGAGTCGGAGATGATCTTCAACGACGGCAGGCGCCTCTGGATCCGCTGGACCCAGCGCGCGATCAAGGACGACGAGCGCCTGACGATGGAGTACCAGGCGGTCGGCCACGACATCACCGAGCGCAAGGAGGCCGAGGCCGCCCTCCTGCGCGCCAAGGAGGCGGCCGAGGCGGCCGACCGCGCCAAGTCGGAGTTCCTCGCCATCGTGAGCCACGAGCTCAGGACGCCGATAAACGGCATCATCGGGTTCTCGAAGATGCTGGGGTCGACGACCCTCACCCTCGACCAGAGGGAGCAGGTCGAGATGATCAATTCCAGCGGCCTCGCCCTTGAGAAGATCATCGCCGACATCCTGAACCTCTCGAAGATCGACTCCGGCAAGATCGACATCGAGCATGCGCCGTTCTCGCTCCGGATGTGCGTGCAGGACATCTGCGCCTTCTTCGCGCCGAAGGCCCGCTCGCTCGCCCTGGCCCTCGACTCCAAGGTGGACGCCGGGGTCCCGGAGATCGTGAACAGCGACGAGTCGCGTATCCGCCAGATACTGACGAACCTGATCGGGAACGCCCTCAAGTTCACGGAGAGGGGCTGCGTGTCGCTCGAGGTCTCCTGCGCCCGCGGCGAGCCGATCGAGCCGGGCTCCGACCGCCGGGTCGCCCGCCTCTTCTTCGCCGTCAAGGACTCCGGGATCGGCATACCGGCGGACAAGCTGGACCACCTCTTCCTCCCGTTCAGCCAGGTCGACACCTCGACGACCCGCCGGCGCGGCGGTACCGGGCTCGGCCTCATCATTTCAAAGCGGCTCTGCGAGCTGATGGGCGGGACGATCTCGGTCGAGAGCCGCGTCGGCGAGGGCTCCACCTTCCGCTTCTCGATCCTGACGGACTTCGAGGATATCTGACCGGCTAGAGGATCTTCCAGCGGAAGCGCAGCACCTCGGCCCAGGCGCTCCTTCCCGGCCCGAGGACCTTGCTCTCCTCGAAGTCCCACTGGAAGTTCTTGGACACCGAGAGGGTCGCCCCGCCGCCAATCGTCCCCGCAAAGCTCGACGACCCGGCGGTCGAGTCGCTCAGCGTCGTCTCGAGGTAGCCCCCGAGCGCCTTGCCCAGGTCCCACTTCAGGTAGGCGCTCCCGTACCAGCGCGTGACGTAGCGGGTGTTTGACACGTTCCTAAGCTCGTCCCACTCCACCATCGCGGCGGCCTTGAACCCCGGGGAAACGTCCATGGACCACGGGACGATGAGTCCCCCCTGCACCGAGTTGTTGCCCACCGCGCTCGAGTCGGTCGGCAGCATGACGTAGGGTATGACCGCGGCCGCCTGTCCCGACGACGGGTCGCGCCAGAAGGTCCACTTCGGCTGCAGCAGCACGTCCCCGATCCCGCTCTCGGTGTGCTCGTTCCCGTTCGTCGAGAAGCTGTCCCGGATGAAGAGCTGCGTCCCGACCTCCATGTCGAGGGTGTCGGTGATCCCGGCGGAGACGAGGGTCGTCCCGAGGCCCAGGGCCCGGTACTGGTTGGGCGCGGAGGTGTCGGGCTGGATGCCGAGCGAGACCGCGTCCATCCGCATGAGGACGCCGCCCGGCTCGATCGTCTGCGGCACCTCGAGCACCTGCGCGCGCATCTCGCGCGCGCAGGCCAACGCCAGAAATAGCACCGGGGCGAGCGCGGCCGGAAGCAGGCGCGGGGCGTGTGGCATCCTCACGAAGCTCATCACGGACCGGTGCACTGTCACCACTAAAAGGGGCGTTCCCGGAATCGCCTTGCGATGGGATGGCCGAATGCCGAGCGTCCGACCCATGGTTGTCCCCAGGTGGATGCTCTTGGCCGGCGCGCTGGCGGTCGTCCCGGGGTGCTCCCGTCCCGAGGTAGCGGATTCCGCCTCGAGGACCCGCCAGTTTCTCTCCGAGGTCGGCCGCGTCCGCGCGCAGATGACCGCCGACAACCTGGAGCGCATACCCGCCGTGATCCGCAGGCAGGACGCGTCGATGCTCACGGACGAGGTCGCGCGGATCGGCCGCTACAGGCTGGCCCTCAGCAAGCTCGACCCCCGCGGGGTCGACCCCAACACGGTGCTTTACATGCAGAGCGTCGTCGCGGCGCTCGAGGCCTACAGGGCCGCCTGCATGGACACCGCCGAGTTCTTCTTCGAGTTGCGGGAGGCCGACTCGAAGCCGTCCGACCGCGGCTTGCTGGCGCCCGCGGTCGGCTCCGTCCTGCAGACGTCCCGCGGCGACACGGTCGCCGCGCTCGACTCCGTGATCGGGGCCGTCCGCGGCCTCGACACCACCGGGACGGCCATATTCCTCGTGCCGATCGCGAACACGATCCAGGCCGACAGGGCGAGGCTGAGCGTGGCCCAGCACGACCAGCTTGAGCTCGCGAGGCAGCTGAGCTCGGCGCCGGAGAATTGATTTCCGGGCGCCCGCGCACGCGGCCGGGGGGGCGGCGGCCGCGCGCATTTGCCGGGGGCAGTAGCGGATTTCCGGACGCGGGGTGTCATGGGCTCCAGAACCCCACTCCTATGACATCAACTAAAAGGTTACTCGCGGTCCTCCTATTGGCGCTGGCCGCTTCGACTCAGAGCTTCGCCCAGGTATCCTGGAGCAACCAAAGCCCGGCGGGCATCACGGACGACATCTGGTCCGTGGCCTACGCCAACGGATACTTCGCCNNCGCAGCCAGTCCGTGAGCCCGGGCACATGGCTCGTGTCCATCGCGTATGGAAAGGGAACCTGGGTCGTCGTGGGCGCGAATGGCACCATCCTCCTGTCGTCAGACCTCCAGACCTGGATCAACGCGAAGTCGGTCACGACCAACAAGCTGAACGGCGTCTACTACAACGGCACGGTCTTCATAGCGGTGGGCGAGAGCGGCACCATCCTGACGTCCCCCGACGCGCAGACCTGGACGGTGCAGACCTCGGGCGTCACCGGCTTCCTTCACGGCATCACCTCCGACCCGGCGACCGGGAACATTCTCGTCAGCGGCGCCGGCGGCGTACTCCTCGAGGGCTCGAACAACGGGAGCACGTTCTACGCGATCGCGAGCGGAACCTCGCAGAACCTCGAGGCGGTCTACTACCAGGCAGACAACTCGCCGGCCACGCCCTTGATCACCGTGGCGACGGGCGCGGGCGGGACTGTCATCAACAACGGCTATGATGGCGGCTACTGGTACTACGGATGGCAGAGTTCGGCGACCCCCAGCACCACGGCCACGTTCCGCGGCCTCACCTACGGGGACGGATCATTCGTGGCGGCCGGCGACAGCGGCACGATCCTCACCTCGACGGACGGCAAGACATGGATCCAGCGCTTCTCGGGAGACAGTCCCACCACGCTCAGCA
>PMSP01000060.1 GCA_003168315.1 Opitutaceae bacterium | reverse complement strand
GACGAGGTCGTGCCCTGGGTGGACGCGCGGTACCGCACCCGGCCTGATGCCGCGCACCGGGCGATCATGGGCAAGTCGAGCGGCGGGTTCGGCGCGATGATCACGCCGATGCTGCGGCCTGACCTGTTCGGCGCGCTCGCCAGCCACGCGGGCGACTCCCTGACACCGATCCTGACGTAGAGGACCAGGACGGCGGGCAGCGCGCCGAGGATGAAGGTCCCCCGCCACCCGACGTGGGGATAGACATGCCCGACGACGAGCGCCGCCAGGAGGTAGCCCATGGGATAGCCCTGCTGCAGGACCCCGGAGAGGAGCCCGCGGCTCCTGGCGGGGATGGACTCCATCGCCAGGGACGCGCCGACACCCCATTCCCCGCCCATCCCGATCCCGAAGAGGGCGCGCATCGCGAAGAGGGCGCCGAGGGACGGGGCGAAGCCCGTCAGGAGCTCGGCGACGGCATAGAGGAGGATGCTCCCCATGAGGGCGGGCCTGCGCCCAAACCGGTCGGCGATGAGCCCGAACACGAGCGCCCCGACCGGGCGCATCGCGAGCGTGAGGCCGATGGCATAGGACATCGCCTTCAGCCCCGTGCCGAAGTCGGCGGCCATGGCGCGGGCCAGCAGGACCAGCAGGAAGTAGTCGAACGCGTCGAGCGTCCACCCGAGGTAGGCCGCGCTGAAGGCCCTCCACTGGTGCCCGGTCATGCCCCGGAGCTGGCCGAAGGGGTTCAAAGGAGCGCGAGGTGGCTGCGGTGGACGACCTCGATCCGCTTCCTGCCGGGATGAAGCGCGCGGACCTGTTCGCCCTTCTTTCCCGCGAGGGCCGAGATCTCGTCCGAGCCGAACGAGGCCTTCCCGCGCGCGATCACCGCGCCGTCCGGCCCGGCTATGTCGACTATGTCGCCCGCCGCGAACTCGCCGCTCGACCCGGTGACGCCGACGGCGAGGAGGCTGCGGCCCTCGTCCCTGAGGACCGGGACGGCGCAGGCGTTTATCGAGATCGTCCCCGAGGGCCTCTGGAAATACGCGAGCCAGCTCTTGCGCGCCTCGAGCGGGAGGCCGCTCGGGACGAAGAACGTGCCCGGGCCCGTCCCCGCGAGGAGGCGCGGGATGATGTCCGGCTCGGCCCCGCTCGCGATGAAGACGCCGCAGCCGGACTTGGTCGCGAGCCTCGCCGCCGAGAGCTTGCTCACCATGCCGCCGACGGCGGTCGCGCTGGTCGTCCCGCCGGCCATCGCCTCGATCTCGGGCGTTATCCTCTCGACCACCGGCACCACGCGCCCGGTCCCCCCCATGTCGACCAGCCCCGGCGCGGTCGACAGGATGAGGAGGAATTCCGCGCGGACGAGGCTTGCGACCATCGCCGAGAGCGTGTCGTTGTCCCCGAACCCGCCGCCCGGCTTGTCGATCTCGGCGGCGCTCACCGTGTCGTTCTCGTTGATGATCGGGACGGCGCCGTAGCCGATCACCTGGGCGAGCGTCTCCCTGACGCCGAGGTAGCGGGCCCGGGCGCGCAGGTCCTCATGCGTCAGGAGCACCTGGGCGACCGTGATCCCGTGCGGCGCGAAACCGGCCTGCCAGGTCTCCATGAGGAGGCTCTGGCCGACCGCGGCGCAGGCCTGCTTGCGCGCGGTCTCGGACGGGCGGCGCGTGAGGGCGAGCCGCCCCATCCCGAGGCCGACGGCGCCCGAGGAGACGACGAAGACCTCCGTCCCGGATGCCCGCAGCGCGGCGATCTGCGCGCACATGGACGCGATCCTCGCCGTGTCGAGCCTTCCGACCCCGGACGTCAGGACGCCGGTGCCGAGCTTGACGATGACCCGCGCCGGCCGTTTTCGGGGCGTCAGCATGCCGCCGCCGCTCACACTGCGAGGAGTTCCTTCTCCTTGGCGGTGAAGTGGTCGCCGATGTCCTTGATGGCCTTGTCGGTCGCGGCCTGGACGTCCTTCTCCAGCCGCTTGCCCTCGTCCTCGGGAAGCTTCGCCTTCTTCACGGCCTCCATGACGTCGCGCCTCACGTTGCGGATGTGGACCCGGCCCTCCTCGGCGATGCGCGAGGCCGTCTTCACGAATTCATGGCGGCGCTCGCGGCTCATGTCCGGCAGGGGGACCCGGATTATCTTGCCGTCGACGACCGGGTTGAAGCCGAGGTTCGCGACCTGGATCGCCTTCTCGATCGCCTTGGTCAGGCTGGCGTCCCAGGGTTGGATCTGGATCATGCGGGAATCGGGTGTGGTGATCGCGGCGCATTCCTTGAGGCGCATCTGGGAGCCGTAGGCCTCCACCATGACGCCCTCCACCATCATGGGCGTGGCCTTGCCGGTGTGGATCGACGAGAATTCATGGAGGGTGAAGTCCAGGGCCTTCTTCATCTTGGCGTTGGCGTCTGTCAGCAGGGGATGGGACATGGGGTCTGGGGGTTGGGGGTTTTGGGCCGGTCAGGCGTGCACGAGCGTGCCGACCTTCTTGCCGGTGACGCCCCGCAGGATCGCATGGTCCTCGTGCAGGTCGAGGACCAGGATCGGGACATGGTTGTCCAGGCAGAGCGAGAATGCCGTCGAGTCCATGATCTTCAGGCGCTGCTTCAGGGCGTCGATGAACGAGATCTCGTCGTACTTGACGGCGTCCGCGTGCTTCTTCGGGTCCTTGTCGTAGATGCCGTCGACCTTGGTGGCCTTGACGATGATGTCGGCCCGCATCTCGGAGGCCCGGAGGGCCGCCGTCGTGTCCGTCGAGAAGTAAGGGTTCCCCGTGCCGGCGACGAAGATCACCACCCGGCCCTTCTCAAGGTGGCGGATGGCACGGCGCAGGATGAAGGGCTCCGCGATCTGGTTCATCGGGATCGCGCTCTGGACCCGCGTCATGACACCCATCTTCTCCAGCCGGTCCATGATCGCCATCCCGTTGATGACGGTCGCCAGCATCCCCATATAGTCGCCGGTCGTCCGGTCCACGCCCCGCTTCTCCCCGGTCAGGCCCCGGAAGATGTTGCCGCCGCCGATCACGACGCAGATCTCGACCCCGAGGTCGTGGATCTCCTTCACCTGCTTGCAGGTGCGCTCGAGGGCGTCCGCGTCTATCGGGTCGCCGGTCTTCTCGCCGCGCAGCAGCTCGCCCGAGAGCTTGAGGATGATGCGCTTGTATTTCACCCTTGGATCGACGGGGACGGTGGCGTGCATGGAGACGAATGAAACGATTGCGCAAATAGGGCGTCAACTCCCCAGTGCGAAGGGGCTCGATTCCGCCGTTGACGGGGTTATTGTCCGGGCCGCACGCTCATCAGTTCAATATTTTGCCTGGTGGTGTAATGGTAGCACCGGTGACTTTGACTCACCTAGTCCTGGTTCGAATCCAGGCCGGGCAGCCACCTTTGGGGAGGGGCAAGCCGTTTGGCGGCTGGGGGTTCTCAATCGGCTCCGGCGGGCCCAGCCGGCCCGGCGCCGCTACGGGATCGACGAGAGGGCCCCCACGAACTGGTGGGCCCAGATGCCGGGTCCGTTCAGGAAGCGCTGAGCCCAGGCCGCATCAGATCCCCGGGGGATGCGAGGCGGGCTCGAGCACCCGCCCTGGGAATCCGGGCCCGGACCAGCTGACGTGGAGGCTGACCGGCCCGGTGCCGTGCGCATACCGGATCGACACCGAGTGGGTTCCGGCGACGAGGGTGATGGTCCCGCTGGCGGTGGCCCGTCCCTCGGTCTCCTTGGTGACCACCGGCCTCCCGTCGACGAGCAGCTGGGCCCTCCCGTCCGTGTCTGCGGAGAAGGTGTATGGGCCGTCAAACCGGGCGAGGACCTCGCCCGCGTACCGGATCGAGAATTTGTCCCTCGGGACGCCCGCCGAGGCGTCCGGCGACCCCACGCCCGCCTCGTCCACGAGGTCGAAATCAATCATCGGGACAACCGAGGTCTTCGCCAGTTTCGTGAACGAGGGGTCCTTATAGTAGCTCGCGGTGAAGAAATGGGCGCGGGCGAACCCGTCGGGGCCGAGGAGCGCCCTCGCGTCGCCGACCGACCAGGGATGCCCGTCGGGGTACACGATCCCGTGGAAGGGCTTCGGCGTCTCGTCCCTGCGCGGCTTTTCGCGATTCTCACCCCAGGCGAAGCGGCAGTTGTCCCGGCCGATTCCGAGCTCCCACATGATGTAGCCAACCTTCCCCTTGAAGTGGGAGACGACCCCGGGGACCGACTGGCCCTGGCGGTTCATGCATTCCGTGCAGAGGGAGAACCGGTCGCCGAGGAGGCCGTAGCCGCCGTACTCGTGCCAGGAATTGAAGTCCGAGAACGGGCCGCCTGAGAACTCCCCGCCCGTGGCGGTGACCGGTATCGCGCTTCCGGTCTCCTTGATCCAGCCCATGGCGTCCCTCTCGAGGCGGACCGTCGCCTCGGACTTGTTGGGCTCGTTGTAGATCTCCCAGAAGGCGACGCGCCCGTCGGCCCGGTGGGCCTTGACGATGTCCTGCACGTAGGCCTTCAGGCCCGCCCTGTGCTGGGCGTAGTGGCTGCGCACGTCGTCCCCGGGGCAGACGAGCCAGCGGCTGTTGTGGACCCCGGGGATCGGGGCCGGGTAGCGGTAGTCCGCGGAGAGGAGGTCCGCCGGGGGCTGGTTCCAGCAGTCATCGAAGAACACGAACTCGACCTTGATCCCGTACCTGTCGGCCCGCCCGAGGAAATCCTCGATCTCGCCCAGGAGGGCGTCCTTCTTTTTCAGGTAGACATAATAGTGGAGGTACACGCGGACCATGTTGATCCCGTACGCGGACGCGTAATGCAGCTCGCGGTCATTGACCACCGGGTCGTACTCATCCCATTCCTGCGCCTCGTTGACGCAGTTGGTCGGCACGAAGACCGTTCCCTGGACCCAGGTCCAGTCGCGCTGGGTGGATGCCGGCATTGGCGGGAGACTCGCCGCCGGGGTCGAAGTGATGCCGGGGGTCGGAACCCTCGCCGTGACCGCGCAGCCCGAAAGGGCGCAGGCAAGGAGAAGGTTGAGGGGTTTTTTCACGCATTCCTTGAAACCCCCCGATGGGCGGAGCCGCAACGTCCGTTTGCGCCCTGCGCCAAAAAAAATCGGCTCCCCGGCCCGCGGCCATGCGAACCGGACCGGCGATGGTGGGTCTAAGCCCCATTCAGCTGCGTGCATACTTGCGCTGCGCCGANNAATACCAGGCGATCATCGCCTATGTGGTCTACAGCCAGATCATGAAGGGCGCGAAGTTCCAGCACATCGCGATCGAGCTGGAGAAGCACGCCAAGGAGGAGCTCGGCCACGCGCTCCTCATTGCGAAGCAGATCGACTACCTCAACGGGACGCCGGTCGTGACGCCAAAGCCGGTCAAGCTCTCGGAGAAGGCCGAGGACCTCCTCAGGTTCGACCTCGAGAACGAGCGCGTCACGATCCTCAACTACAGGAAGCGGATCCGGCAGGCCGACGCCATGGGCGAGTTCGCGATCGGCGAGGTGCTCCGCAAGATCATAGCCGAGGAGCAGGAACACCTGACGGACCTGGCGACCGCACTCGGGATAGACAACCCGAAGCTTAGCGAGTGACGGGCGCCTTCTTGGCCTTGGCCGCGGGAAGGGTGTTGCTCTCCGTGTTCTCCTTCACGGCGGCGATCACCTCGTCCATCCCCTCCTTGATCTCCCCGACCTTGGGGTGGACCTCCTTGATGAGGTCATGCTCGATCTTGGAGAAGCGCTCGATCCGCCTTCCCTGCTCGGTGATGCGCTCGAGGAGGCTGTTCTGCTTCGCGGAGATGCGGTACATCCAGACGAAGCAGACCCCCCAGCATCCGGTCCCGACAAGCGTCATCACGAAGGCCAATGTGTCCATGGCATCATCGACCTGCGGCCCGGTTTAAGGTTGCGAAGAATCACGGCCTTGGCCAAGCTGCCCGCTGGCAATGGATTCTGCCTTCTCGCCCCGCGGGTAAACCGCCGGAACCCTTCCGGCCGATGACTCCTACTGCGAAATAGCGCACGGGAAAACGTCATGGCACTCTACCTCTGGATAGCGATCGGAAGCGCGCTCGGCGGCGTGGGGAGGTTCGCGCTCTCCCGCTTCGTCGCGGAGCGCTTCGGCGAGACGTTCCCCTGGGGGACTCTCGTCATAAACGTCACGGGATCGTTCGTGATCGGGATGTTCTACACGCTGACCGAGCCGAACGGCCGCTGGCTGGTCGGCCCGGAGGGACGGCAGTTCTTCATGATCGGGATCTGCGGCGGCTACACGACGTTCTCGTCCTTCAGCCTGCAGACGCTCATCCTCGCGCGCGATGGGGAATGGCTGCGCGTCGGCGGGAACATCGCCGGATCAGTCATCTTCTGCCTTGTCGCCGTGTGGCTGGGCCACGTCGCGGCCTCCGGCATCAACCAAATGAAAGGCTCCTGACCCATGGAAACGCCCACCGAGTCCCTGCTGCTGAGAATCTTCATCGGCGAGGCAGCCCGCCACAAGCACCTGCCCCTCTATGAGGCGATCGTCCTGAAGGCCCGGGAGATGCACCTGGCGGGCGCCACCGTCACCCGCTGCACGATCGGCTACGGGAAATCGAGCCTGCTCCACACGGCGAAGATCCTGCGCCTTTCCGACGACCTGCCCGTCATAGTCGAGATCGTGGACAGCGAGGAGAAGATAAACGCGTTTCTGCCGGTGCTTGAACCGATGATGTCGGCCGGCCTGGCGACAGTGGAAAATGTGAGGACGATCCACTACGGCGGGTCCCCCCCGGCTTCCTGAGGGTCCGGCCCGACCTCCCCAGTGAAAGTATCCCGCGCGAAGGTGATCGAGCACGGCCTCGCCTGCCGCTGCCCCAACTGCGGGGGGCGCACGCTTTTCCAGAAGGGGAGGCTCTTCAAGGTGAACGAGGTCTGCCCGGACTGCGGCCTTAGGATCGAGAAGGGGGACGGCGCCTTCCTCGGGCCGCTCGTCATCAACTACGGGGTGACGGCCTTCGGCATCGTGGTCCCCGTCATCCTTTTCTACGCGGCGGGAAAGCTGGGCGCGGTCGCCACACTTTGCATCTGCCTTGCCGGCTCCCTCATCGTGCCGCTTTTCCTCTACCGCCTCTCCTGGTAGTGGTGGCTCATGCTGTATTATTTCTTCCTTCCGGACAACCTTCCCGCCAATCTGGCCGGGCGCTCCGAGGACGACGAGTGAGATCCCAAACCAACAGAAAGGGAAAAACAACATGACCCAGGTGATCAGGCACACGGTGACGATGGGGGCGCCCCCGCGGAAGGTCTACGAGGCGCTGATGGACGAGAAGAGGCACGCCAGGTTCACCGGCGCCAAGGCCGCCATCTCCCGCAAGGTCGGCGGCGCATTCTCCTGCTACGGGAAATTCCTGACGGGCATCAATGTCGACCTCGTGCCCGGAAAGAGGATCGTCCAGGCTTGGCGCTCGAGCGGCTGGCCCAAGGGGGCCTACTCGGTCGCGACGTTCGTCCTCGCGCGGGCCAGGGGAGGGAAGACAAGGCTCTCGTTCACGCAGGTCGGGGTGCCCGCCTCCTCCCGCATGCATATCAACAAGGGGTGGAAGACATATTACTGGACTCCCCTCAAGGCATACCTCGGGAAATAAGCGTGTGGCCCGCGCGGGAACCCTGACGGAGGTCGGATCGGCCTTCCTGAGGCTGGGGCTCATCTCATTCGGGGGGCCAGTCGCCCACCTCGGCTACTTCCAGCGGGAATTCGTCGAGAGGCGCCGCTGGCTGGACGACGCGGACTACGCCGACCTTGTCGCGCTCTGCCAGTTCCTGCCCGGGCCGGCGAGCAGCCAGGTCGCGTTCGCGCTCGGCCTGCGGCGGGCGGGGCTGCCCGGCGCACTCCTCGCCTCGGTCTGCTTCATGCTCCCGTCCGCCGTGGCCATGATCGCGTTCGCCTACGGCATGGGCTCGCTCGGCGACCTCCGGGGCGCGGGCTGGCTCCACGGCCTCAGGCTGGCCGCGGTCTCGGTCGTCGCCGTGGCCGTATGGCGGATGGCGTCCAGGCTGTGCCCGGACTGGCCGCGGCGGATCCTGGGGATTCTGGCGGCCGCGGCGGTCCTCCTCGTGCCGGGAACGCTCAGCCAGGTCGGAGCGATCGCCGCCTGCGCCCTCGTCGGGTGGCTGGGCCTTCGGAGCGCGGCGGAACCCGCCGCGCCCGCCGGCCGCATGGGGCGCGCCCACGCGCTCGCCGCCGCGGCCCTTGTCCTCTTCGCCGTCCTCCTCGCGGTCCTTCCCGTTGCGGCGCGGCTGACCGCCGACAGGCGGGTCGCCGAGTTCGACAGCTTCTACCGGGCGGGCTCGCTGGTCTTCGGGGGAGGCCACGTCGTCCTTCCCCTCCTTCGCTCCGAGCTGGTCCCGCGCGGCTGGATCAGCGACGACGCATTCCTCGCGGGCTACGGCGCCGTGCAGGCGCTTCCCGGCCCGCTCTTCACCTTCGCCGCCTACCTGGGGACGGTGATCGGGCCCGCCCCGCACGCCTGGGCAGGCGGGGTCCTCGCGCTGTTCGCGATATTCCTGCCGGGATGGCTTCTCGTCGGGGGCGCTTCCCCCTTCTGGCACAGGCTCCGCGCGCAGGCCTGGGCGCAGGGCGCCCTCCGGGGCGCGAACGCGGCCGTTGTCGGCCTCCTCCTGGCGGCGCTTTACCGCCCGCTGTGCACCGAGGGGATCCACGGCGCCGGGGACATTGCCGCCGCCGGGGCCGGCATCGTCCTACTTGCCGCGCTTCGGGTTCCCCCCTGGGCGGTCGTTGCCCTGATGGCTGCCGCCGGCCAGTGGGTCCTGCGCTAGTCCCTGACGGAAGCCGGCGCCGTCAGGCCGCCTTGCGCGCCATCCGGTGGACGAAGAAATAGTACACCGCGCCGAGGGCCACCGCAGCCGCGGCCACCCAGATCGTGATTTCCCTGATCTCGCCGTGCATGAGGCGCTCGTCCTGGCCGGCAAGCCGCGAGACGCAGGTGAGGACGAAGCACCAGAGGAGCGAGCCAAGGAATGTGTAGAGAGAGTACTTGAGATAGTTCATCCGCACGATTCCGGCCGGGATGCCGATCAGGTGCCGGACGACGGGAAGCATGC
This sequence comes from Opitutaceae bacterium, assembly GCA_003168315.1. Taxonomy (GTDB): domain Bacteria; phylum Verrucomicrobiota; class Verrucomicrobiia; order Opitutales; family Opitutaceae; genus Palsa-1447. The sequence continues at coordinate 3,198 of PMSP01000060.1, read as the reverse complement.
GGGAGAGAAAGATGCCGAAGCTTCCGAACCGCGCCGACCACCGCTCCGCCTGCTCGACCTTGGCCGGCGTGATGAGAAGCAGTTTCCCGTACCTGACGACCAGGGGCCGGCCCGCGCCCCGCGAGGCCCAGTACATGACGCTGGCGCCGATCCAGCTGCCGACGGCCGCCGCGATGACGATCCCGGGGAGCGTCATCGTGCTGTTGCCGGCCATGGCCATGAGGACCGCCGGGGGGATGATGACCTCGCTCGGGATCGGGACCACGGAGCTCTCGAGCGCCATCAGGAAGATGAGGTACGGATAGCCCCCCGTCTGGAGCGAATGCTGGTAGGCGGCAAGGAGTCGGGCGACCTGCTCATGGCCCATCAGCACCAGGTGCTGGTAGGACTCCTTCAGCCGCTGGATCAGATCGTGCAAAGCCCGCTCAGACGTCCGGCTTCGTCTTGCGAAGGCCCTGGACGCGGTCGCCGACCTTCCAATGGCCGCGCTTCTTCAGCAAGTCGATGCGCTCGAAGCGCTTCAGGACATTGCGCTTGACGACGATGCCGCTGGAACCCTGGAGACTCTTGTGCTGTGACATGGCGATTGAAGGGGACGAAAGTTGGGAGTTAAAGGGGTCATTAGGTATCCCCGGGGCCCTCCCAAGACAAGGAGAAATTCGACCTTGACCCTCCCTATCGCCGGGTCAATTTCGCACTTTCCGCATTGGAAACATCACCGTTATGAGGGACGACTACATCAAACAGGCGCTCGGCAAGATCTTGGATCCCAACATCCTAATCAACGTGGTCTCGCGCCGTGTGAAGCAGCTCAAGCGCGGCAACCGGCCCCTGGTGGAGTCCCTCGAAAAGCTATCCCCCGAGGATATCGCGCTGCGCGAGATCATTGAGGAAAAGATCAGCTTCGAGGCCGGCGAGAACTGACCGCGGGCGGCGCCCTGGGGCGCCTGCGGCGGCGGTCGTACGCGGGCCTCGTAAACGACGCCAACCATGGCCGCGAAGAAAAACGACGCCCCGCGCCTGACCGAGGTCAGGAACTCCAAGGTATTCCGCGACTTCGCGGTCGGGGAGCGGTTTGAGGCCGGCGTTCAGCTGAAAGGGACCGAGGTCAAGTCGATCCGCACGGGCCGCGCCCAGATCAGCGACGGGTTCTGCCGGGTCGAGAAGGACGAGGTGTGGATGTACGGGGCCCACATCGAGCCCTACGCGTTCGGGAACCTGGAGAACCACGACTCGAAGCGGGTGCGCAAGCTGCTTCTCCACCGGAGCGACATCCGCAAGATCGCCGTCGCCATGAACGCGGGCGGCAAGGCCCTCATCCCGCTGCGGATGTATTTCAAGGCGGCGCTCGTCAAGGTGGAGGTTGCCCTCTGCACCGGAAAGAAACTTTTCGACAAGCGCGAGGACCTGAAGAAGAAGGTGGAGATGCGCGAGGTGAACAGGGCCCTCAGGTCCCGCCGCGGATGAAGGCCGCGAACGACTCCGTCGTGGTGCGCGTCCCCGCGAGCACGTCGAACTGCGGCGCCGGCTTCGACACGCTCGGCCTCGCCCTCAGCCTCTACAACCGGATCACGGTCGCCAGGGCCTCCGGGATCGACCCGGTGCCGGACCGTCACGGCGACTCCCGCGCCCAGGCGATGGTGCTTGAGGCGGCGACCTCGTTCTCCCGCGCGACCGGGCGCCCCTCCGGGGGCTTCCGCTACCGGATCGATGGCGATGTGCCCCCGGCGCGCGGCCTCGGCTCCAGCGTCACCGTGGCCGCCGGCGTCATCGCCGGGCTGGACGCCCTCCATGCGACCAGGCTCTCCCGCCACAGGCTCGTCACCCTTGTATCCGAAATCGAGGGACACCCCGACAACGCGGGCGCCAGCATCCTCGGGGGATTCTGCGTGTCGCGGACGAACCCGGGGACGGGCGCCTACGTGGACTCCCAGCGATTCGAGGTCCCCGCGCACGTCGCCTTCGTCGTCGCATCCCCGCCGGTCGAGTTCGCGACCAAGGAGTCGCGCGGCGCGCTGCCGAGCATGCTGCCCTTCTTCGACGCCGTCCGCAGCATCAACGGCGCCGCCTACCTGGTCGCGGCCTTCGCCTCGGGCGACTTCGCGAGGCTGAGCCACGTGGCCGGGGACTTCGTCCACGAGCCCTACCGCCTGCCCCAGATTCCGGGGGGCAGCGACGCCATCGCGGCCGGCGTCGAGGCGGGGGCCTGGACCGGCTGGCTGAGCGGCAGCGGCTCAAGCGTACTCTGCGTCTGCGAGAGGGCGAAGGCCGAGCTCGTCTCGAAGGCCATGACCTCGGCGTTCTCGCGGGCGGGCATGCCGAGCGACTGCCGGATACTCTCCGCCGACAACGAGGGCCTGGTTGTCGGGGGCTGACAGTGATCCACATCATCCTGTTCCAGCCCGAGATCCCCCAGAACACGGGAAACGTCGGCAGGATGTGCGCCCTCACGAAATCGCGGCTGCACCTCATCCATCCCCTGGGCTTCAAGATCACGGACCGGAACCTGCGCCGGGCGGGCATGGACTACTGGTTCTCGCTCGACGTCCACGAGCATCCCGACTGGAAGGCGTTCCGGGCGAGCCCCGCCGCCCCCCGGCGCCTCTGGCTCCTGACGACCAAGGCCGCGCTCGGCTTCTGGGACGCCCGCTTCGAGGACGGCGACGGCCTCGTGTTCGGGAACGAGGGCGCCGGTGCGCCGGACTGGCTGCATGAGGAGCTGGGGGACCGCAGGGTCACGATCCCCCACGCCAACCCCGACCTCAGGTCCTTGAACCTCAGCACGGCCGCCGGCGTGGCGGCCTACGAGGCGCTGAGGCAAATCGGCGGATTTGGGCCCCCTCCTCCATTTTGGGGTAGCCTCCCGCAGGGGGCCCCCCAAGATGGCCCGCTCATATGAGCGAGTCCCGACTCAAGATCTTTTCAGGCAATTCAAACAAGGCGCTGGCCGAGGACATATGTCGCAACATCGGGGTGCCCCTGGGGCAGGCGACTGTGACGAGCTTCCCGGACGGGGAGACCTTCGTGAAGATAGACGAGAACATCCGGGGCCACGACGTGTTCATGATCCAGTCGACGTGCCCGCCGACGAACCACCACCTGATGGAGCTCCTGATCATGATCGACGCGGCCCGGCGCGCGTCGGCCAACCGGATCACGGCCGTCCTTCCCTTCTACGGCTACGCCCGGCAGGACCGC
>PMSP01000035.1 GCA_003168315.1 Opitutaceae bacterium | reverse complement strand
TCAATCTACATTAATTAAGTATAGATTAAAGCAAGCCGATTTGCCCTCCCCGCGTCATAAAAACGGTTCGGCCCAGGCCGAGAACCCACGTCCTAACCCATTAGGGGCCAGACATTTCGTAGACCTCGGCAAGGGCCGTGCCCGTCGTCGAGCCCACCCCGGAAACCTCGGCCGTATAGGCCCCCGGAGGCAGGGTGACGACGATGGCCGAGTCGTTTGAGCCCGCCGTGAGCGAGAAGGCCCCCACGGCCTTCATGTCGGCCGCAGTCGCCTGCCGGAACGTGGCGGCGACGGTTGAGGTACCGGCCACCGGGGGGTTGCCCCACCCCGTGTCGCTCGCGATGAGCGTCGTCGACTGGTCGAAGATCTCGATCTCGGGCTGCGCGAGGCTGCCGGAGACGCCAAACCCGGCCAGCGCCGGCCCGATCCCGCGGATCAGGAGGTGCGCGGGCTGGGTGCCCTCCACGACGAAGCCGGAGATCGCCACCTGGGATCCCGTCCCCACGAAGCACCGGGCGGAAATGTTCTCGAGGACCTCTGGCACCACCGTGCTGACCTCATAGACCTCGGTCAGCGCGACGCCGGTCGACCCGCCCGCGCCCGAGACCTGGACCGTGTAGGCCCCCGTCGGGAGCGTCAGCACCATGGCCGAGTCGGCCGAGTTCGCGGTGAGCGCGAAGGCGCCGACGGACTTCATGTCGGCGGCCGTCGCCGGCCGGAAGCTCGCGGCGACGGCGGAGTTCCCGCCGGCGGGGTCACTGCCCCAGCCCGTGTTGCTCGCGATCAGGAGCGGGGCGGCCGCGGAATCATAGACGCTCACGACCGGCTGGGCGAGGAAGCCGGAAACGCCGAAGGCGCTCAGCGCGGGCCCGATGCCGCGGACAAGGACGTCCTTCGTCGAACCCGCCGGTCCGCCGATGACGAATCCGGCAATGACGATGTTCGAGCCGGTCTCGACCTCGGCGCGGGCAGAGATGTTGACGAGCCTCTGCTGCGGGCTCGGCGAGGACAGGGCTGCCAGGAGGTTCGCGACGTCGGGGCTTCCGAGTCCGGTGCAGAGGTCGTATCCCGGGCCGGCGCTGTAGGCGCCGTTGTTGCCGCTCGTGACGTCATTGAACGCGCCTGTCCCCTGCAGGGGATAGAGGAAGGGGTTCAGCAGCCCGATGGATGCCTGCCCGTTGGCCGCCCGGGCCTGGTTGATGAGGGCGGTGATTCCCGCCCAGACCGGGCACGCGAGGCTGGTGCCGCTGGCGCCCGTGGCCGAACCAGCGACGATGACGAGGACTCCCGCGTTCGTGAAATTGACTGGCTGGTCGCCAGGAATGACCAAGTTGTCAAAATCACCATCCGAGATTCCCGCGACATCGGGGACGCAGCGCATCGTCTGCCCAGCAAGGACGGAGCCTCCCGTCTGCCAGGACGGCTTGGAAAAGGTCGAGCTGATGCCGCCGCCGCTCGCGCTGGCGCTCGGGCGCATCGCATCGTTGAACTCGTTCCAGACGATCTCGCCCGAGTACACAAAGTCTCCCGTATAGTTGATGGTGGTCCCGCCGACGCCCGTGACACTCGGATCGCTCGCCGGGTAGGTCACCCCGAGCGGGGCCGAGGCTGAGTATTCACCGGCGCTGATGCTGGCATTCGGGTTCGAGCCGGCATCCCCGCTCGCCGTCAGGCTCGATACGCCCTGCGATGCTAAAACGGCCGCCGTCTGCGAGGCCGCCTGGAGAAACTGGCTGCCGATGAGCTGCTCGGTGTTGCCGTAGCTCGAGGAGACGACCGTGAGCGACGGGACGCTCGGCAGGTCGTTGATGACCTGCGTCGCGGCCTCGAGCGCATTAGGTCCGACGTACATGCGGATCGCGGCGCCGGGCGCGATCGCCCCCGCCCACTCGACGTCGAGGCTCGACTCGAACATGTCGTCGGATGTCGGGTTGTTGGGACCCCCGTCGTAGTTGACAGTCGTCACGTTGTTCACGGACTGCGCGGAATTGACCGTCGCCCAGAAGGTCGAGAGGTCGCCTGTCGCCGGCACGGCCTGGAGGAGGATGGCGATCGTCTGGCCGGCGCCCGTCGCCGTGGAGGGTATTTCGTAGGCGGAGGCCACGTTGTCCGGAGTCACATAGATCGTCGTCCCGATAACGTCGTCCGGGGCAACCCTGGTCGCGGAATGGACAGGCCGCATCCGGAACTCGGGCTGGAGGTCGTTCACGCTCAGGACGACCGGGGCCAGGTCCGCGGGAAGCGAGGGATCCGTGACCGCGGAGGTGTATTCGCCGTCGGAGACCGAGACCCGGGCGAACTGGACGCCAAAGGCTTGGGCGACCTGGGACACGGGGCCCCGCACGAAGATCGAGCTCCGGGAGCGGTCGCGGAGCGCCGTCGCGAAGCCTTGGGACGACAGCCACGACGCGACGCGCTCGTAGTCGGAGGAAAGCGGCAGGTAGCGGGCCTCCATCTCAGCCCAGGGGATCTTCTCGCCCGCGGCGATCCTGGCCTCGAGCCCCGCGAAGTCCCTCATGGACAGCGTGACCGAGAACAGCATCGGCTCCGCGAGCTCGGCCGGCGTGAGCGTCGTCCGCACAATGACCGCCCCGCCGATCGTCTGGCCGCCCGGGTCGAGAAGCCTCACCGACCCGGAGAGGGTCCGGGCGGCCGGCGACGTCGTGGCGGACGCTTGGGGTGAGAGCAATGCGAGGCCCGCGAGGACGATGCATGCCAGCGAAGACCTGGGGCCCGTGAGTATGATTGGGTAAAGGGGTTGACCCTAGAGTCGTAGCCGAAGGCCGTCATGGGCGAGTCCAAACCCTTCGGGGAGCTCCGCCTCCGCGGCGGCGTGGTCTGTCAGGTGGGTCAGGTGGGTGAGCCAGACGCGCTTTGCGCCGAGGCCCCTCCCCGCCTGGATTGCCTCGTCGATGCTCAGGTGGGAGGGGTGCGGGAGCGGGCGGAGCCCGTCGATGATGACCGCGTCGGCGCCCCTCGCCAGTTCCACGGCCTCGGGGGTCAGGAGCTTGCAGTCGGTGTAGTAGGCGAACCTGGCGCCCGTGCTCCTCTCCGTGAAGACGAGCCCGATTGTCTGGGCCTCCCCGTGCGGGAGAAGCGTCGACCGGATGGTCCCCTGGGGGAGTTCCATCGAGGCGGGCATGTCGGCCAGCTTGAACGCGGGGTACCCGCGGACCCGGGGCTTCTTGATGATGGCGTAGGGATAGATCGCGGCGACCCGGGACTTTCCCTCGGCGGTCGTGTGGACCGTCAGCGCCCTGGCCCCGTGAAGGTCGCAGAACCGCCTCAGGTCGTCCATCCCGGCGACATGGTCCGAGTGCCCATGGGTGAGGATGAAGACGTCGAGCCGGTCGATCCCCTCCTTCAGGCACTGGAGCCGGAACTCCGGGGCCGCATCGACCTGGACGTGGAGCCCGTCCATGACGACGTGGATGGACGTCCTCGTCCGCTTGTTGCGCGGGTCCGCGGACGTGCAGACGGCGCAGGTGCAGCCGATCATGGGCACCCCCTGGGACGTTCCGCTGCCTAGGACGATCACTTCCATGTTGTCACAGGCAGGATTGGGCCGGGGTTGTTCCAAGGCACCCAAAAAAAAAGCGCCCCAGCCTTCCGGCGGGGGCGCTCTTGAATTTTGCCTTGGGACCGATCAGTAGTCCATGCCGCCGCCACCCGGGGGGTGGGCGGGAGCCGAATCCTTCTTCTCCGGGATCTCGGTTATCATGCACTCGGTCGTGAGGAGCAGCCCGGCGATCGAGGCCGCGTTCTGCAGCGCCGTCCGGGTCACCTTGGTCGGGTCGACGACGCCGGCCTTCACGAGGTCCTCGTACTTGTCGGTAGCGACGTTGTAGCCGAAGTTGCCCTTGCCGGCGAGAACCTCGCCGACGACAACCGCGCCTTCGACGCCTGCGTTCGAGCAGAGCATCCGGATCGGATGCTCGATGGCCCGGCGCACGATCTGGGAGCCGATCTTCTCGTCGCCCTCGAGGTGGAGGGCGTCGATGGCCTTGGCCGTGCGCAGGAGCGCGACGCCGCCGCCGGCGACGATGCCTTCCTCGACGGCCGCGCGGGTCGCGTGCAGGGCGTCCTCGACGCGGGCCTNNAGCTTCTCGCGGTCGTAGTCGGAGGTGGTCTCCTCGATCTGGCGGCGGATCTGCTTCACGCGGCCCTGGATGTCGGAGCCCTTGCCGCCGCCCTCCACGATCGTCGTGTTCTCCTTGTCGATGACGATCCGCTTCGCGCGGCCGAGGTCGCTGATGGTGACGTTCTCAAGCTTGATGCCGAGGTCCTCGGTGAAGCACTTGCCGCCCGTGAGGATGGCAATGTCCTCGAGGATCGCCTTGCGGCGGTCCCCGAAGCCCGGGGCCTTGACGGCGACGACGTTGAGCGTGCCGCGGATCTTGTTGACGACGAGGGCGGCCAGGGCCTCCCCCTCGACCTCCTCGGCGATGATCAGGAGGGGCTTGCCGCCCTTGGCGACGGTCTGGAGAAGCGGCAGCAGGTCGTTCAGGGCGCTGATCTTCTTCTCGTGGATGAGGA